>JABMQE010000090.1 GCA_013203415.1 Candidatus Falkowiibacteriota bacterium
AATGCGAAACTACCCGCCCGACTTCGCCTTCGAGCGAACTCGATGGCGGGCGGGCGAAAATGCGAAAGACGAATTTGACACTTGCGGATAGATGGATTTTATCGGAAATGAATAAGACGGTTGGCGAGGTGACGAAGGGAATTGAGGAGTTTCAGTTTTCACGAGCAGGTGAGATATTGTATGAGTTTACCTGGACAAAATTGGCTGATTGGTATTTGGAAGTTGCTAAAGTTCCCGCCTACGCTCCTGCTGGAGCTTCGGCGGATAAAGAGTCTGACAAATCTGACATATTGATACACATTTTAACTACTCTTTTGAAACTTTGGCATCCGTTTACGCCGTATGTGACAGAGGAGATTTGGGGACACTTGAACGAGGATATGTTGATGGTAGCAGCGTGGCCAGAGGTTGATAAGAAATTGATTGAAGAGAAAAGTGTGAAGGAGTTTGAGAAAATGCAGGAATTAGTAACCAAGATTAGGAACATGAGAGCGGAAAAGAAAATTGCGCCTAAGGAAATTATTAAAGTTAAAATTAAATCTAAGGAATATAAGAAGTTGGTGGATGAGCAAAAGGAAGTGGTTTGTGGTTTGGGGAGATGTGAGATTGTTGATGATGGTGAAGAAATACGTATTTAAATACGTATTTAAATAAGTATATATAAAAAAGAAAACTCCCTACTCGGTGAATTGAGTAAGGAGTTTTTTGGTTTTTATAGTAAAGGAGATCAGCTGGTGACACGGAAGACCTCTTCTGTGGAAGTGACTCCGTCTGCGGCTTTTAGCAATCCCTCTTGGGCCATGGTAATGAAGCCTTTTTTAAGGGCGATATCTAGAACTTCTTTTTCGGTTAGGTTTTGCTTAGGAAGAATATCCAGGATTTCTTTATCTATGAGTAAGATTTCAAAAATAGCGATACGGCCTAAGTAGCCAAAGCCGGAACATTTGGGGCAGCCCTTGGCAGTGTAGAATTTGGCGGTGTTGAGATTGATTTGAGGTATAGATGACAAAAGTTTATTAACTTTGGCCCCAGTTTTGGCGTCGAGTTTGGCTTCTTGTTTGCAGTCCGGACATAAACGACGGACAAGGCGCTGGGCGATGATAAGATTTAGAGCAGAGCCGAGAAGGTTTGGTTTGGCATCAAGAGAAAGAAGACGGGGAATGGCGGCGGGGGCATTATTAGTATGGAGAGTTGAGAGAACCAAGTGGCCGGTTAGGGCGGCATCGATGGCGGTTCCGGCAGTTTCTTTATCGCGAATTTCGCCGACCATAACTATGTCTGGGTCTTGCCTGAGAACAGAGCGCAGGCCAGAGGCAAAAGTATAACCTTTTTCTGGTACAACCTGGGACTGGTTGATGCCTTCTAATTCGTATTCGATTGGATCTTCTAAAGTAATGATTTTTTTATCGGGGGTATTAAGCTGATTAAGAACAGCATAAAGAGTTGTGGTTTTACCAGAGCCGGTTGGGCCGGTTGTTAAAATCATGCCAGTGGTTTTTTTGATTTGGGTTTTTAGGATTTTTAAGTCCTCGGGGCGAAGGCCTAGATCTTTAAATTTAAGGCCTATGGCAGAAGACATCAAAAGGCGCATAACAACACCTTCGCCAAAGGCGGCAGAGAGAGTTGAAACGCGGACATCAATTTTTTCGTTTTTAAGAAAAATAGTAAAGCGGCCGTCTTGGGGCTTTGTTTGGACATTTAGTTTTAGGCCAGCTAAAAGTTTGATGCGGGAAAGGGCTTTTAGCCAGAAATCTTTTTGGATAGAGCCGAGATCGTTTAAGACGCCGTCGATGCGGTAGCGGATTTTTATATTTTTTTCTTCGGCTTCGACATGGATATCGGAGGCATTAAAATTTATGCCGCCGGCAATAATAAAGGTGACAAAATCGGTGACGGAAACTTTTTTAATTAGGTTTTGGATGTCTTTTAATTCTTTTATCTGGGACTTAAAATTTTCTAGGGCTTTTTCGGTAATTTCGACGCCGGACTTGGGTTTTTTTATCTTGGGCAGAGTGTCGTAAAATTTTAAGGCCTTGGAAAAACTAAAGCTTGAGATTTTATAAATTTTAACCTGGTAGCCGTTGTCGGCTTCGATTTTTTTCTTAAGGTTTTCTACTTCTTTGTCTTCGGGATTAATAGCGGCCAGGCGGGCTTGTTTTTTTTGCAAGAAAAAACAAACGGCATGCAGTTTTTCGGCTTCGCTTTTTGGAACCAGGGCGATAGCATCCTGAACAATGGGAAATTTGGAGAGATCGATATAAGGAAAACCAAGAATGCCGGCCTGGGCCCTTGCTTCTTTTTCTTTGCGTTTGATTTCGATATCAGAAAGGGTGGATTTAAGCTTGGCGGAGGGGGCTTCTTCCTCGGATTTTTCTTTTTTTAGAAGGTCTTCGATTGATGGCATGATTTATTATTTACTATTTATAATTTATTATTTATTAATTTTTTTATTTATTGCGGCCCCAGTCGGGGGTTTCTTTGTTTAAGCCGCCATTTCTTTTTATATAATCATATGCCTGAAGCGCAGCTTTGGCGCCTTCGCCCGCGGAGATAACGATTTGTTTGTAGGGAGCATCGGTAACATCGCCGGCGGCAAAGATGCCGGGATGAGAAGTGCGGCAGTTTTCGTCGGTTATAACCTCGCCTTTTTGGTTGATTTTTACTAAATCTTTAAGCCAATCGGTTTTGGGCGCATAGCCGATTTGGACAAAAACGCCATCGACTTTGATTTCTTTTTCTTTTGCATTGGCTATGATAATTGATTCGACTTTGGTTTGGCCTTTGATTTCTTTTATTTCGGAATTTAGGAGAACTTCGATGTTTTCGGCTTTTTGGATATTTTTTTGGAGAACAGATTCGGCAGTGAAGCTTTCACCTCGATGGATAAGATAAACTTTTTTGGCAATGCCAGAGAGAAGCTCGGCGGCATCAAGACCGGAATTGCCGCCGCCGACTACGGCGACGGTTTTTTGTTTGAAGAAAGGAGCATCGCAGGTGGCGCAATAAGCAACTCCTTTGGCGGCAAATTCTTTTTCGCCTTTAACACCAAGTTCGCGATGAGAAAGGCCAAAGGCAAGAATTATGGTTTTGGTTTCGTATTTTTCTTTTTCGGTTTTGACTACAAACCCCGAGTCATTCGACCCATTCGACAGGCTCAGGGCAGGCGGGGCAGGAGGTTCGATGCTGTTGACGAGTTCGAGTTTGATTTCGGCACCAAAAGAAATAGCCTGTTTTTTAAAATCCTGCATTAATTTTGCACCGTTGGGCTGGCCTAAAACGCCAGGGTAGTTTTCAATCTCGGTAGCAATGGCGGTTTGGCCGCCGAGGTCTTTTGAGATGACAAGGGTTTTTAAGTTGCGGCGGCTTGAGTATAAGCCAGCGGTTAGACCTCCTGCTCCTGCTCCTATTATGATAACGTCATATATCATAGAATTTTGTGTTATAGCAAATTTTCAATTTTCAGAGAATTTTTAATGACCAATTTCCAAACTTATAATTGAACATTGAAAATTGGTAATTGGAAATTGAAAATTATAAGATTAGTTATTGACGAGCTCCTCTAACTTTTTTTTAAGCTCTTCTTTGTTTTGGACACCGGTAAGGGTTTCTGTTGGTTCCCCGGCTTTGAATATGATTATGGTTGGGATGCTCATGACATTATATTTGCCAGCTGTCTTAGGGCTTTCGTCGACATTAAGTTTAGCTAATTTTAATTTTTTATCTTTTAATTCTTCGGTGAGCTCGTCTATGATTGGTCCCATCATTTGGCAAGGCCCGCACCAGGGGGCGAAGAAATCGACGAGCACCGGGACATCTGATTTGAGGACTTCGGAGTCGAAGTTTTGGTCGGTTAGTTGCATAGATGTTATACGTTATAAGTTATGAGTTATATAAAATAATGCGAAACTACGAAAGCACATGCGAAACTACGAAAATGCGAAAACAGTTTTTATTGGTATTTTTATTTTAGCTTTTTTGGAAGGATTGGTCAATGTTGGCGAGTGATTAGTGAAACGGACGATTGGGTGGTTTATAAAAGTTCTGGATAATTTGTGATGATGGCATCAACATTCATTGCTTGCATGCGGGAGACAGAGGATTTGTCATTAGCGCCCCAGATATGGACTTTAAGACCAGCATCATGAGCAAGATCAATAATATTCTCCCCTACCCACTTAAAGACCCATTCGGCTTTCATACTTAGGACGGTTAAGTTGTTTTCTTTGGCCTGTTTTACAATTTGGAAGGGGCGCAAAGGGTAATGGTCAAAAATAAAACCAGCTTTTAGGCCGGGGTTTTTGTTTTTTAGCTTAACTATTTCCGGATGCAAAAATGAGGTGACGAAAACCTGGTTTTGAAGGCGGCGGGAGATAATAGCGTGGGCAACTTTGTCTACCATATTTGAGTCTTTTATTTCGAAATTGACGAGGCAACTTTTTTGCTTGGCCCAATCTAGGGTATGTTCCATTGTTGGGACTTTTTCTTTCTGGCCAGCATCTAATTTTTGGATGTTTTTAAGCGAGGTTTCTATAACAAGGCCCTTCCCATTGGTGGTGCGGTCCAGGGTTTCGTCGTGGATTATAACAACGTGGCCATCAGAGGTGAAGGAACCATCTAACTCCACACCATCACAGCCCATTTCCAAAGCTTTGTTAAAAGCGAGCATTGTGTTCTCTGGAAAATGGCCAGAGGCGCCTCGATGACCAAACTTAAAGATTTTAGACATAGAAATATAGAAGTGGATAAATATATGTTCGGGATTAATTAATTATAGAGTAAATTGGTGGTAAGGTAAATAGCATTTTATATTATATATATGATAATCTGAATATCTATTTTGTCTATTTTTATTAAATTAAGTGTCGTAAAATGTTAATGTATGTATATTTGGCTAATATTAGGTTAAAAAATGGAGTATAAAATGAAAATGTTTCACGTGAAACAATTCGTGAAACATTGTGAAGTTAGGATTGTTTCACGTGAAACAATGGGATTGTTGTTTCATTGTTTCAGCCAGAGGCTTTGTGCTAGGGGCAGACGAGGATCTGCTTTTGACTGAAAATTATTAAATTGTTTTTTAGTTACGGGTTGTAAGTTATCTGTTATGGATTGTTTTTTATCAATGTTTCATGTGAAACAATGATGATGAATTAAGTTTTTTAGTTGTTAAGCAATTGTTTCACGTGAAACAATTGTCGAGCTAAGCTCGATTACTATCCCCTATTTTAAGTATATTTGATTAAAAATTGTTGGTTTTTACCCATGTTATCCACTTTTTGGGGATAAGTTTGGATTAAGTTGTAGGATATTGTATAACTTATTTAATTACTATAAAAACACCTGAAAATAAGGTGTTTTTAAGTAGGACGCTGAAGCATCCCTTTTACCTCGCAATGCGGAATGGTGGGACGCTTAGCGTCCCAATTACCAAGCTAAGCTTGGTGGACCCAGTGGGATTCGCCACCCTTCGCTCCTTTGGAGCTTCGGGTGATAAAAACCCTCAAAATCTATACTTGGTGGACCGTACCGGATTCGAACCGGTGACCCCTTGCATGCCATGCAAGTGCTCTAGCCAGCTGAGCTAACGGCCC
>JABMQE010000091.1 GCA_013203415.1 Candidatus Falkowiibacteriota bacterium
GGAGCCATGAGCTTTGACGGGACGGATGATTATGTGGAGGTGGGGGATGATGCGAGTTTGGATATTACTGATGAGATTACAGTTTCGGCATGGATAAAGTATTCTGTAGATCCGGATGATTTCAATGGGATAATTCTAAGAAAAGGCGTTGCAATGTATTATTTGTATTCTAGAACAGTTAGTGATGAGTTGCAGTTTAATTTAAATGTTAATGCAGCTCATGCGGATATTCTCTTTTCTGATCTGCAACCTAGTACTTGGTATCATATTGTTGGTACTTATGACAAAAAGAATATAAGAATTTATTTGAATAGTGTTTTGAAAGAAGAAGTTGCTTATACTACTGCGATAAGTACTGATAATGTCAGTTTGTTTATAGGGATAAATAATGATTTAACTCTTCCTTTCGACGGCCTTATCGACGATGTTAAGATATATAATTATGCGCGGACGGGGGAGGAGGTTAGGAAGGATTATAATAGTGGATATGGGGTGTACTTTCGATAAGTTTTAAGTTGAAAGTTTTAAGTTTTATTTAAGTTTTAATTTTTAAGTATAAAGTTTTAATGAATGACGACAGTAGTCAAAATAGAGAATATGATTTGGAAGAAAGATTGGCTAGTTTTTCCGAGAAGATAATAGAGTTATGTAAGAAAGTACCTAAAAATACTGTGACTATACCAATTATTAATCAAATAGTTAAATCTGGAACCTCTATGGCTGCTAACTATTTTGAGGCTAATGGAGCATCAAGTAATAAAGATTTTAAAAATAAGATACATATTTGTAAAAAAGAAGCAAAAGAAACAGAACTTTGGCTTCGATTATTGGCCAAAGCCGATGAAACACTAAAAGATGAATGCCGACTACTTTGGAAAGAAAACCATGAATTTACCCTAATATTTTCTAAATCAATATCAACTTTAAATAAAAAGAATAAGTAAAAACAATTAGAAATTAAAACTTAAGTAAATAGTAATTGATTAAAACTTAAAACTTTCAACTTAAAACTTAAAAATTAATAGTATAAGTTTTACAAAAAAACCACCTTCTGCAATCAAGAGGCGGTTTTTTGGTATGAAATTTATATCAAGCTTATACTACAAGTCCATCATACAAGGGATGCGCATCTGCCATTTCTTTAACTCGTTTTCTTGTTTTTTCTTTAATACTTTCATCATTAATATTATGGATAATATCGGCAATCATTTTGCCTATTTCTTTCATTTCGGTTTCGTTAAACCCGCGGGTGGTTAGGGCAGGGGTGCCGATGCGGATGCCGGAGGGATTCATGGGTTTGCGGGTGTCGTAAGGCACCATATTTTTATTGACATAAATATCAACTTCTTCTAAGGCAAGGGAGGCCTCTTTGCCGGTAGCGCCTGTTTTTGTTAGGTCGGCTAAAATCAAATGGTTATCGGTGCCGCCTGAAACAAGGTCGATGTTATTTTTCGTTAAGCTTTCAGCCAGGGCTTTGGCATTAGCAACAATTTGTTTGGCGTATTCCTTAAATTCTGGACGCAGGGCTTCGGCAAAAGCAACAGCTTTGGCAGAGATAATATGGTCTAGGGGGCCGCCTTGCATACCGGGGAAGACAGCGAAGTCAACTTTTTTGGCTAAGTTTTTGGATTTTACCCCCCTACCCCCCTGGCGTTCCCCCCTAATTAGGGGGGAAGGGGGTTGGAGGCGGTCTTCGATTTTTGATAGTATCATAGCGCCTCTTGGGCCTCGTAATGTTTTATGGGTGGTGGTGGTGATAACGTCGGCATGGGGAATGGGGTCGGTATGAACGCCAGCGCTAATAAGGCCGGCAATATGCGCCATATCAACCATAAAATAAGCGCCAACTTCGCGGGCGATTTCGCCAAAGGCCTTAAAATCTATTTCCCTTGGGTAAGCAGTATAGCCGGCTAGGATAATACGCGGTTTTTCTTTTTTGGCTTGGGTGCGGATTTTTTCCATGTCGAGTTTGTGGGTTTCTTTTTCTACGCCATAATGAACAAAATTAAAAAGAGAGCCGGAAAAATTAACAGGCGAGCCATGAGTTAGGTGGCCGCCATGGGCTAAGTCCATAGCCATAATTTTATCACCCGGCTTTGCCATAGCCATATAGGCGGCCATATTGGCTTGGCTGCCGGCATGGGGCTGGACATTGGCTTTCATAATGCGTTCGGGTTCGCATTCACCTTCGTGGACATTAAAAAGTTTTTCAGCGCGTTCTATGGCAAGGGATTCGGAGTCGTCTATAAACTGGTTGCCTCTATAATATCTATGGCCATGATAACCTTCGGAGTATTTGTTTGTTAGGGGAGTGCCCATAGCTTCGAGCACTACGCGGGAGACAAAGTTTTCACTGGCAATCATTTCGAGGCCTTGTCTTTGGCGGTTAATTTCGTTGTTTATGATTTCGGACATTTCGGGATCGAATTGAGAAAGTAAGGACATGATTTCATTTATTAGTTTATTAATTTATTGGTTTATTGTTATAATGTTATTTTATTTTGAGATTTTTGTAAAGCCCAGAACCAGAACAAGTTCGGTTCTGGGTAAAAGTTACGATGTAATTACATAAAAAAATCCACTCGTAAAACAGAGAGAATTTTTTAGAGGTGCTTAATTTTTGTAATTATTTCATGATTTGTTGAATTATGGGTTTAATATTCGGGGCGCAGTCGTTAGGGAGATTATCCGTTGGGTGCCACTTCCATTCGCGGATATTTTCACCTGGTTTTATTTCGCCGATTCGTTTGGCTGTAAAATGAACCAGGATGACGTCGGTAGCGTCATCTTTTTTTGCGTGGGTGATGATAGGGGTGGGATTTTGGATTTCGATATCAATACTAAGCTCTTCTTTTACTTTTATTTTGGTAGTTTCTATTAATCCAGTTTCGGAATTTTCAACTTGGCCGCCGGGGAATTTCCAAAAATTGTCTTTGCCGTGTCTATCGAGAAGGACTTTATTATCCTCGATGATAACAGGTCCGGAGACGATGATTATTTTGGGCATGATTTATTATTTATTATTTATTATTTATTATTTATTATTCTATCATCTATTGTTTTTTTGTCAAATGTTTTAACCATATATTCGTCTTTGAGATGATAGCCGAGTTTGCGGTAGTAATCACGGACGCCGATTCCAGAGATGACAATGAGTTTGTTAAAGCCAGCTTGACGAGTTATTGTTTCGGCTTGTTTTGTTAGTTTTTTGCCGAAGCCGCGGTGTTGCCCGGTCATCACAGTCATTCGACGTGACTTCGTTCGACCGGGTTCAACTTTACCAGATTGACCGACAGGAATCATTGATCCATAAGTGTGGACTTCTCTTATGATAGCGGAATTGTTGATTGTTAATTGTTGATTGTTGATAGATTTTTCTGTGGGTAGACGGAGACGTAAGAAGGCGATTATTTTGTTTTGTTTTGTGTCTTCGTAGGATAAAAATATTTCTTTTCCTTCTGAAGCTGAGTATTCGCGTTTTTTGAGTTTGACGTTGGATATTTTGTAATCGGTTCCGCGGATTTCGCGGCAGCGGATGCATCGGCATTTGAGTTTTTTTTGCGCCATTTCTTTTTGGATATATTGACGCAGGTTGGAGATTTTGTTGCCGGCGATAATTGATTCGGACGGAATATCACGGATAAGGCGGGTGATGCGGACATAAGGCGGGATTATTTTTTTTATTTTAATTAGAAGGTTTGTTAGTTGTTTTTGGGTATAAGGTTGGTATTTGATTACCCCCCCTTTAATTCCCCCCCTAAGTAGGGGGGGAATAGTCTTTTGTGAGTTTTTATTTTTTTCCAGTTGGGAATAGAGTTTGGAGTTTTTGGTGACAACGCACGGATAGATTTTTAATTGATCTGGTTGGAAATCGGGATTGGTGAAGAGCTCTTTAAACATTTTGAGGTCGCGGGATGGGGTGGAACCTGGGAGATTGGGCATCATGTGATAGGTAATTTTGAAACCAGCATTTTTTAGGAGACGAGTGGCATTGATAATATCAGCGCGGCCACCGCCGCGTTGGTTTAGTTTTAGGATGTCGTCGTAGATTGATTGAACGCCAAGCTCTACTCGGGTGCAGCCATACTTTCGCATACGAAGAATTTCTTTTGGGGTGATGTAATCAGGTCTCGTTTCTAAGGTGAGCCCTATTACTTTATGTTTGGCATGTTCATTGTCTTTTAATGTTTGTTGCCAGGAATTTTGTTTATCCACTAATCTGCACGAATCAATTCGCGAATTACACGAATTACGGATTCGTGATTTGTGAGATTTGTGATCAGATTCGTGTTGATTCGTTTGATTAAAGGCCTGGAAGCAGCGTTTGATGAAGTTAGTTTGGTAAGATTTCGGGAGATATGACCAAGTTCCGCCCATAATAATGAGTTCGCATTTGTCGATTGGGTGGCCGTTGGCTTTAAGGGCTTTTAATCTCATTTGAATCTGTTTGTATGGATCGAATTTATTTAAAATAGCGCGCATGACAGCGGGTTCGTTAGAAAGATAGGACTTGGGCATCCCGCTTTCGGTTGGGCAGTAAATGCATTTGCCGGGACAGGGATAGGGTTTGGTTAAAACAGCAATCGGAGCGACGCCAGAAAGGGTGCGGATTTCGCGTTTTTTGAGGAGGCGTTCAAGAGTCGGACTTTCTGTAATCTTGCCTCTTTTTGAGAGTTTATGATAAGCTTGAAGTAGCAGGGTGTTTGTGGGAATACCAAAAGAACCAGCGTTTTTTCTCTTTGTTTGAGAAAGAATTTCGCGGTTTAGGTTTTCCTTTTTTTGGAGAGATAATATAATTTTATTGAGATTTTTTTGCATATATTTATATGTTGGTAGGTGATGGTATCACCTACCATAACGAATGAGGCAAACAAGATGCAAGATGTTCGTAGTGGTGCGGGATACCATCC
>JABMQE010000092.1 GCA_013203415.1 Candidatus Falkowiibacteriota bacterium
AAAGTTAAAAAATTATCCCCAATAAAGAATAATAAATAATAAATAATAAATAATAAATCTATTTAACAAATACCATCGCAAGATGATACGGCCCTGCCTCAAAATTATCTACCTCCCTTAGTCCCAAACCAATAGCTGCTCTTTTTACTTCCTCTGTTTCCACTCTCTTTTCTTTAGGAGGGCCTAAGGGTATCTCCTCGTTTTTCCAATCAATAACCAACAGCTTCCCTCCGGGCTTTATCGTTCTTACCACTTCTTTTATCACCTCTTCGTCTTTTGTTGTTTGATACAAAGTATTAACAAGCATCCCAAAATCCAAACTCGCCCCCTCTATCTTTGTCGCTCCATAAATTTCAAGATTAGACCATACCATCTCCACATTAGAAAGCCCGCGCGCCTTTACTTTTTCTGCCACTCCGCTTAAAACCCCCTTAAGAACATCAACCGCATAAACCTTTCCTTCCTCCCCTGCCAGCTGTCCTGCCGTTAATGTAAAATATCCTGTTCCCCCACAGCCAAAATCCCCCACTTTCATTCCTTGCCCCACTCCTACTCGCTTAAGAATCTCTTCCGCATTTATTAAATTTGTACCGCCGGCAACTCTAATCATATTTATTAAATTATATCTCAAAATTTCCAGTCGCCATCTCTTCTATTGCCTTTTCCTTCTTCTCTAAAGGCAGGCCTGCCTTGTCATACATACTTCTTGCATGCGCCTTCTTCAAATTAACTACCACCGCCTCTTTTTCTTCGTCTAAAAAAGTATATTTATCAGTAGTAAATAATACCGATGCTCTAGTATTCCTTTCAAACACTTCTAATTTACTTATAATCTCTCTTAATTTTCCTTTTTCTTCCTCACTCCAACTAATCGTCTCTTCCTTTGCTTCTTCTTCACTTATTCCTCCCCTCTCCCTCGAACTTAAAAATTCATCTTCCCTCGGTGTCTCGCTGCTCTTGCAAGAACGCCCCACAGTTACTATCGGCTCCCTAAAAACACTGCCGTCCTTATCGCGAAAACCTCTTGCCTGGGCTATTAATATTTTACCAACCATATCCTCCGAAACCGGTATCTCCCCATTTATATGATGTACTCCAGCGTCATAATCTGTCTCTCCTAGGTCAACTTCTACTTCTTGCAAACCAGCCAAATTAACCAACCTTGATAATCTCGCTTCTGTCTCTTGCAAAAGCTCGCCCTTCAAACGGCCGGCATATTTATCCCTATCTATTTCCCAAACTAAACCATCCACCAAATCCCCTCTTGCATCCTTATCATCTGGATTTTCTCTAAGTTTTTCCTCAAGCCCAGTATATTTTTCATCATCAAAATATCCCTCTATTTTTTCTCTTTCTCTTCCATCACTTCCCGTCTCTTCCTTTTCTGGCCCTGCTCTTTCCTCCTCTTCCCGGTCAGTCGTCTCTTCTGCAACTTCTTCTTCCCCATGAGTGTCTGCCTCAGCAACATCTTCTTCCCTTTCCTTCCCAATCTTAACTTCTTCCTTTGTCTGCTTTGGATGCCGCTCAAGTGATTTTTTTCTTAAATTATCCATAAACTCTTCAAGTGTAGGCAGTGCTGGGTCATCATATCCGACTAACACCTGAGGCTTTACATGTACTCGCCCGCTCCTTGCCTCTTCGGTACCTCTTCGATGGATTCCCACAATTTTTCCTAGGGTCTTTTCAGTCGGGTCAAATACATTACCCTCTAATTTATGAACTCGGGCATCAAACCCTGTTTCCCCCTCTACGATTTCCGTCTCCTTTAATCCTCCCTTTTCAAGTATATCTCTTATCTTAGCTTCTGTTTCTTCCAACAACTCACCTCTCAAACGTCCCCCCCATTTTTCGTTATCTATAGTCCAAACTAAACCCTCCACCAAATCTTTTCTTGCAACCTCGTCTTCTGGATTTTCTCTAAACCTTGCCTCAAGCGTAGAAAATTGCTTATGAGCAAAAAGCTTTTTTATCTCTTCCCTTTCCTTTTGGTCGTCTTCTCCTAGCTCTTCTTTTTCCTCCTCTTCCCGGTCAGTCGTCTCTTCCGCCATTTCTTCTTCCCCATGAGTATCTGCCTCAGCAACATCCTCTTCCCTTTCCTCCCTAATCTTAACTTCTTCTTTTGTCTGCTTTGGATGCCACTTAAGTGATTCCTGTTCTACCTCTTCCATAAACTTCTCAAGTGTAGGCTTTAATGGGTCGTCATTTGCCACTATTACCAAAGGCTTTTTACATATTTTCCCGCTCCTCTCCACTTCAAGACCTCTTTGATGAACTTTTACAATCTTCCCCAAAATCTTTCCAGTCGGGTCGAATACGTTACCATCTATTTTATGAATTCGGGCATCAAACCCTGTTTCCCCCTCTACGATTTCCATCTCCTTTAATCCTCGCTTTTCAAATGTTTCTCTTATCTTAGCTTCTATTTTTTCCAACAACTCACCCCTCAAACGTCCCCCCCATTTTTCCTGATCTACTTTTCCAATAATATCACCTCCTAAACTATACTCTACTAATTCTTGCACAGCCTCCTCTGCATCATCATCATCAAAATCTAAAACTCCTTCAGACTTAATCAACCAAGCATCAAGTTGCTTGGTTGCAATATCAACCACTTCTCTTACCTCTTGATCATCTTCTAATTCTCCGCCCCTTGATATTTTTGTTTCTCCTGGCATAAAATTAAAATTAATAACAAATCTATTCTAATTATACACCCCTTGCCTAAAATTATCAAACATCAAAAATCACGATACCCGATCCACTTATCACGAGTCAAAAAAATGTAAAAATGAATCGTGATACGTGCATCGTGCATCGTGAACCAATAACGTATAACGTATAACTTATAACAGCCGTTTTCTACCCTTGTTCGTATAACCTCTCCTTTATCAAATCAATCTCCTGCTTAATCCTTCCTTCCTGATCCACCTCTCTAACTATTTTTTTATAAGCATGCATCGCAGTTGTATGGTCCCTGCCCCCAAGCTCGTCCCCAATCGTTGGATAAGAGCAATCCAATTCTTCCCGTAAAAGATACATCGCAATCTGCCTAGGCACTGCTAATTCCTTTTTTCTTCCTCCGCCCATCAAATCCTCCATTTTTATTTCATAAAAATCAACTACCGTCTTAACCAGCTGTCTTGGCGTAACAGCACCTCGCCTACTTTGCGAAGCCAAGGAAGAAATAATCTTTTTTATCTCTTCCAAAGTGCAGGCCCTGTTATAAAACTCGCTATAACCGATTATTTTGTTTAATGCTCCTTCGAGTTCCCGCACATTTCTTTGGAAGCTTGATACTAAATATTCTACAACCTTATCTTCTAGGTTTAAACTCTTCTCTATCAGCTTCGCATCCAAAATCGCCCTTCTTGTCTCCAAATCCGGCGAAGTTACATCTGCAATCATCCCCATCTCCAAACGAGACACAATCCTATCCTCCAAACCGCTAATTGCCTTTGGCGGTCTGTCCGAAGTAAAAACTAATTGCGCATTCTTTTGATAAAGAGTGTTAAAAGTATGAAAAAATTCCTCCTTTGTCTTGTCTTTCCCTCCGATAAACTGCACATCATCAATCAAAAGCAAATCCAAATTTCTATAATGATTCTTAAAATTCTTTCCTCCTCCCTCTCTCACCGACTCCACAAAAGCATTAACAAAATCCTCTGCTGTGATATAAGAAACCCTTTTTGCCCCTCCATCTCTAAAAACCTCATTCCCCACTGCCTGCAAAAGGTGGGTTTTTCCTAAACCCACTCCGCCATGAATAAACAAAGGATTATATTTCTGTCCCAAAGCCGAAACCACAGCCTGACAGGCCGCATGCGCCAACTCGTTCCCTCCGCCCACAATAAAGGTTTCGAAAGTATACCTAGGATTAAGCCCGACTTTCTCGCCCAAAGTTTCCTCTTTCCTTGTTTCTTCTTCCTGCCCCGGCTTGCCCTGGCCTGTCCCAACTTGTCCCGGCCGAGGGAGAGTCGCACCAAGGGAGCCATGTCGAGAGGCCTCTTCCCCGGTCTCTACTGCCGCAGTCGATGCCGGCCTCGTCATCTCCACTTGGTAAATCACTTTCTTTACCTTCTCGTCTGTAATCCTATTTAACATTTCCATAATCGGCTTATGATATTTATTCTGAAGCCATGTTTGAGTAAAGGCATTTGGCACTCCCACCACTACTTCTTTTTCCCCCTCATTAAAAGAAACAACAAAGGTATTCTTAAACCAAGTATTAAAATTGGGCTTGGATAGTTCTAATTCCAACTCACCCAAAACCGCTTTCCACAATTCATCATTAGTCATAAAAACGTCTTTGAATATTTAAGATATAAATAATTCGACAAAATTTCAAATAAAACAAAGGTTATCTTATAAAGTCAAAATTCAAATCTACAAATGCATACTAATCTACAAATAATTATTTGCGGCATTCGCATTCATTTGCCCGCCCGCCATCGAGTTCGCTCGAAGGCCTGCCCGCCATTGCTTGCCGCAAGGCATGGCAGGCGGGCGAAGTCGGGCGGGTAGATTCGGATTTTATTGTATCATAATCAAAGATAACATAAAACTTTTTTCCAAGCAAGAAAGTAGGAACCGTCTTGCCTAAATCTGTGGACAAAAAATAAAACAAAAAAGTTAAACCCTCTTAGACCAGAAAACATCACCTCCAGCAAACATTCTAAAAACTTTAAGCCCTCAAAGGAAAAGTGCACTCCCTGTGAATTCTCTGTTGATAAAAATTCATCTCTTGCCAACCACTCAAAATTCTGCTACCATACAAACATCAGAATAATAAATAATAAATAATAAATAGCAAACCATGGCCCTTCCAACCCAAAAACATACAAAATCCAGAACCCGAAAAAGAAAACCTTCTCTCGCTTTGAAAAAAACGGGTTTTACTAAATGCCCTAAATGCCAAAAGCCGATTCTTCCCCACCGCGCTTGTTCTTTTTGTGGTACCTATGCCGGCAAACAAATTCTTAAAATAAAAGAATCGAAATTTGATAAAAAGAAAAAAAAGAAAGAGGAAGAAAAAGAAAAAAATAAAAGCCGAACGTAAACGAGGCGCAATAAATTAATAAATTAATAAACGAATATGTCTAACCGACATCTTGCCCGCACCTTAGCCATGCAATCTCTTTATGAATGGGACTTTCCAAGAACCAAAAAAAATCTTAATGCCCTAGACATCCTTGCCCATAATCAAAAAGAATTTGCTCCCTCCTTTCAAGACGAGGGCTTCTCTAAAAATTTGATCGAAGGCGTCCAAAAAAACCAAACCGAAATTGACAAAATTATTATCAAATACGCGCCCGAATGGCCTATCGAACAGATTACTATCATCGACCGTAATATTTTAAGAATTGGCATTTACGAGTTAAAATTTGCTGATGACATTCCTCCGAAAGTCGCCATCAACGAAGCCATCGAACTTGGCAAAACTTTTGGCGGCGAATCAAGCGGCAAATTCGTAAACGGCGTCTTGGGCTCTATTTTCAAAGACATGGAAAAAACCGCAAAAAAATAATTACCTATATTTTACAACTCTAAAAATTAATCCCTCATTTTCCATTTAACATTTATCATTCGTGATATTCGTAGAATTAATGATAAATGCCAAATGGCAAATGCCAAATGGCAAATTTTATGAAAGACCTCCAAAAGCTTGAAAAAACCCTCGGTGTCAAATTCAAAAACAAAGACCTCCTAACCCAAGCCCTGGTCCACCGCTCCTATCTAAACGAAAATCCTTCTTTTAAACTCGACCACAACGAACGCTTAGAATTTTTAGGCGATGCTGTTTTGGAAATCGTTGTCACCGAACATCTTTACAAAAAATACCCAAACCCCGAAGGCGAACTTACTAATTGGCGCGCTTCTTTAGTCAACTCTATAAGCTTGGCCGAGCTTTCCGAAGAACTAAAAATAGAAGGATTTCTTTATCTTTCCAAAGGCGAAACCAAAGACAAAAACTCCAAAGCCCGCCAATACATCCTAGCCAATGCCCAAGAAGCCATCATCGGCGCCATTTACCTAGACCAAGGCATGGCCGCCTCCAAAAAATACATCACCAAAAACATGATTTCGAAGCTTCCGGAAATCTTGGAAACCAAATCCTATATCGATCCAAAAACCCGCTTCCAGGAAGCTGCCCAAGAACGCCTTACCACCACTCCAACTTATAAAGTCCTAAAAGAAGTCGGCCCCGACCATGCCAAAAACTTCACCATCGCTTGCATGCTTGGCTCCGAAGTCGTCGCCAAAGGCGAAGGTTCTTCTAAACAAGAAGCCCAAGTGGAGGCAGCAAAGAATGCATTGAAAGTGAAGGGATGGTGAACATCACAAAACTTTAATCATCGAGAAATACATTGCGCCGGAATCCAGCACCAAGCGAGCGCAGCGAGCTTTGGTGCTGTGATCGCAGCCGCAAAAAATGCACTCAAAGTAAAGGGTTGGTAAACACAAACAATAAACCAATAAATTAATAAATCAATAAACCAAAAAAACAAACCCTACTCCAACAGGCCCCCGCCCTGTTTTTTATTCCCCAAATCCTGAAGGCGAGGATATATATCCTCGCC
>JABMQE010000093.1 GCA_013203415.1 Candidatus Falkowiibacteriota bacterium
AGTTGGATGAGCATGAAAAAAGGATAGGCCAGGTTGAAGGGAAATTGAGTGTGGGTTAATAAATTTGTTTATACAAAAAAGACCGCCCTGGTTATACCGGGACGGTCTTTTTTAAGTTATTCTTTGGGAACTACACTGACAATGGTTGTGAGTACAAGTTTGCCAGTGAATTTTTTTAGTTTCTTTTTTGTAAATTGGACAATGCCGGGAGTAGTCGCAAAAAGAGTGTCGTCTTTGGCGCGTTTGACGTTTACGCCGGCATGATATTTTGTGCCTTTTTGACGGATTATAATATCACCGGCTTTAGCATTTGCTTTGCCGAATAATTTTACACCTAATCTTTGGGAGTTGGAGTCGCGGCCCAGGGATGTGGAGCCGCCGGCTTTTTTATGTGCCATGTTTCAAAATAAAAAATCAAAAATAAAATATCAAAAACACAAATTAAAAATAAAAAATTATGTTTTTGTATTTGTTTTAGATTAGCATGGGAAGGGAGAGGTTGTCAAGAGTGGAAAAATGTATTATAATTAAACTATGAAATACTTTATTTTATTATTCTTGATTTTAACACTTGGGGGATGCTTTAATCAAGCAAAAGAATTTACTAGGTCTTCTGACATTATTACCAGAAACACTGATGTGCTTGCGAATGCAAGGGAGAATATAAAGGGTATAGAGAAGATTCAGGACAAGAACAACGAAGAAATAGAGAAGCTTTTGGAAGAAGAAGATATCCCAGAGCCGGTTTTGGATCCAGAAAATGAGACAAATAATGCAATTATAATTCCAGAGACCTTTGATTTGCCGGTTAAGTTTGTTTCGCAGGCGCCGTTTGAAATCTGGGATGCTTTGCATAAAGATGCCTGCGAGGAGGCGGCGATGATTATGGTTGTTAAATATTTAAGGGGCGAGGATTTGGATAAGCAGATTATGGAGGATGAAATTGTGGCTTTGATAAAATGGGAAGAGGAAAGGGGTTATAAAAAAGATTTAACAGCCCAGGAAGCAGTTGATATTTTAGAGAATTATTTTAGAATGGATGCTTGGACAGAAAAGGATGTGAGCGTGGATAAAATAAAAGAGGAGCTTTCGCTTGGGAACCTTATAATAACGCCGCATGCCGGCAGGCAGCTTGGCAATCCTTATTATAACCGGCCTGGGCCTTTGTATCATTATTTAGTGATAAGGGGCTGGACCCAGAACGAGTTTATTACCAATGACGAGGGTACAAAGAGAGGCGAGGCCTTTAAGTATTCTTATAATAAGATAATAGAGACAGTGCATGATTGGAATGACGGGGGGAATATTTTGGATGGGGAGAAAGTGATGATTGTTGTTGGGAAATGAAGAAGCCCATTTAATAAATTTTGTCAAGAGTTGGATATTTGTCCACAGGGCTCTTGACTTTTTTATTTATTAGTATATAATGTAAATACCAACCGTTTTGGTTGGATATCGATTGTTGGTTTTTGGTTATTAGCAGTAGGACCGGTCATTAGTTATAAGTCATAGGTTACTAACGACTTGTGACCTTTGACCAAACTTACTGCTAATGACTAATTACTTAGGATTTTAAAATAATGAAGTTTTCAACTCGTTCATCCTATGGCCTTAGGGCAGTTATAGACCTAGCAAAGAATTACGGCAAGGGGACTTTAAGTTTGGGAGAGATCGCCAAAAAAGAGAAAATATCGCAAGCGTATTTGGAACGGCTGGCGGCATCATTAAAGATGGCTAAGGTTATAAAAAGTACCAGAGGGGTTAAGGGCGGATACGAGTTGACGCGGGCGCCCAGCAAGATTTCGGTGGCAGAAGTTGTGGCTAGCCTTGAAGGGTCATTGGCGCCTTTTACTTGTGTTGACGGAGATGTAAAGCTGATATGCAAGGATGATTGTTGTTCGGTGAGACGAGTGTGGGTTGAGTTGAAGAAGTCCATGGAGAAAACTTTAGGAAAAATGACATTGAAAGATCTCCTCTAATGATCTCGAATTATGCTTTAATATCTCGAATGACGTTTTATATTAATAAACCAATAAATTAATAAATTAATTTATGTATTCTAAAAAATTAATGAAATATTTTAAGAAGCCCAAGAATGTTGGGAAGATTAAGAATGCGGATGCGGTTGGCGAGGCAGGAAATCCGTTGTGCGGCGACATAATGCATATGTATATTAAAATTAAAAAAAGCACAAAAAATGATTGGCTCAAAAAACATATTATAGAAGATGCAAAATTCGAGACTTTAGGGTGTGGCGCTGCGATAGCAATGTCTGATAGAGTTATTGAGTTAATTAAAGGGAAAACGATTGGAGAGGCCGAAAAATTGACACCAGATGATGTGGCCAAGGGTTTTGATTTACCGAAGCAGAAAATTCATTGTTCAGTTCTTGGCATCGAGGCGTTGAAGAATGCTATCATAGATTATGAATGTAAGTATTCTGACATTAAGCAAGATCCTGCTTAATAAACTAATAAACCAATAAATCAATAAATTTTAACCAATAATTCAATTTTATGAAAAAAAATGTTGAAAAAGTGTTAAACGATATTCGCCCACATTTACAAGCAGACGGCGGTGATATTGAGTTGGTGGAGGTTGACGAAGGTAAGGGGGTTGTTAAAGTGCGCTTAAAAGGAGCTTGTGCCAGCTGTCCAATGTCGCAGGTGACTTTAGGCGAGGGAGTGGCAAGGGCACTGAAAGACAAAGTTAAGGGGGTTAAGGACGTGGTGGCGATTTGACATCGCGAATTTTCACTAATTTACCACAAATTTCACGAATTTTTTCCTGAATAATTCTGTTTTATGAGTAAGATAAAAGAACAAATATACTTTGATTATGCGGCGACGACGCCGATTGACCCACGGGTGAAAAGAGTGATGGAGCCGTATTTGGATGACAAATTTGCTAATGCTTCTTCGGTTCATAGTATGGGGCAGGATTCGGCAAATGCAGTGCTAAAAGCGCGAGATACTATCGCGGGTTTTTTGAATTGCAAGGCGAATGAAGTTGTTTTTACTTCTGGAGCAACAGAATGTAATAATACTGTTTTTAAGGGAGTTAGTGAGGCAATGAAAGAGTACGGAAATCATATCATCACTACTAAGATTGAGCATCCTTGTGTTTTGGAGTCATGCAAATATTTAGAGAAGCGAGGATTTAAGGTGACATATTTGCCGGTTGGGTCAAATGGCGTGGTGAAGGTCTCTGACGTTGAGAAAGCGTTGACTAAGAAAACTATTTTAGTTTCTATAATGTATGTAAATAATGAGGTAGGCACTATCCAACCTATTGCTGACATCGGAAAATTGATTAAGAGTTTCCGTTCTCTGTCTTCCGTCCCCCGTTTTCCGATTTTCCATACTGATGCGGCGCAAGCTGTGAATTATCTGGATTGTGATGTTGATAAGTTAGGGGTGGATTTAATGAGCTTGTCCGGGCATAAGATTTATGGACCAAAAGGAGTCGGTGCTTTGTATATTAGGAAAGGGACGTTAATTGAACCATTAATGCATGGCGGACGTCAGGAAGATGGGATGAGGGCTGGGACTTTGAACACACCTGGGATTGTTGGGATGGGGAGCGCAATTCAAGAAATCAAGAAAACAACCCTTCGACAAGCTCAGGGCGGGGAAAATCAAGAAAACAAACGGATTAAATTTTTGCGGGATGAGTTGATTAATAAGATTTTAAAAACTATACCTAATTCGAAGTTGAATGGGGATAAGAAATTAAGAGTGGCGAATAATGTTAATGTAAGTTTTAAGGGGGTTGAGGGAGAGAGTTTGCTTATGCTTTTAGATGGGGAGGGGATTGCGGTTTCGACCGGGTCGGCCTGCGCTTCGGGTTCGATAAAGCCGTCTCATGTGCTTATGGCTTTGGGCAGGGGACCTTTGGAATCGCATGGCAGTATTAGGATTACTATTGGAAGATTTACGAAAGAAAGTGATATAAAAAAACTTTTAGCAGTATTGCTAAAAGCAGTTAAAAGATTACGGGAGATTTCTTTTTTTTAGGACTTTTCGATAGGTTCTTTTACTCTTCTTCTATTTTTGTTGTATAAGGTAAAAAAGGATTTCTGAAAGTCGTCCAGTTTATTTCGGGGACGATTTTTTTGTTTTTTATATCTGTAAGCACTTTATTTAGGATTTGGGTGTCGATGGTTTCTAGGGCGATTTGGCTGCGGAGAACTATAATTTCGTCGGTGCTGGTTATAGTTTTATAGATATTCTGGTAGAGGAAAAAACTGGCAAAAAGGATAGCCAAAATGATTGCTGCTGATAGAACGGCAATTTGGAGTTTGATAATTTGCGTTAAAGTTAGTTTTGTTTTTAGTCCTGCCATATTAATAAAGTTGAAAGATATTAGCGTTAATCAGGGCGCCGATATCGTTTAGGCCGGGTTTTTCGCCTTGACTGACCATAGAACCGGCATTTCCGCTGGAGAGGATTCTAAAATCTTTTATATTTATATAATAATCAAGGGCTTCTAAGTCGGTTAAGTATTTTATAAGGTCTGGGTAGGTGCCGGTAATTTTTATACTAAGATTTAAGGTTTCGTATTTTTTGTTGACTGCCTGCTCTTTTACTTTTTCGTTTTTTTCTATTTTCTCTTCTTTTAGCTCTATTTTTTGGTCTAACCTGTTTTTAGCGGCGATACCCTCTAGCGCTGTTATAATATCTAATTTTTTTTCTTTTGCGATGAATATTTTTTCAAGGTCGGCGACTTGGGGCTTAACTTTTTCGTATTGTTTTTGAGTGGGTTTTAGGAATTGGCCCTGGAGATAAAGCTTTTCCACTTTGGTTTTTTCTTGATTAATTTCGTCTGCGATTTTTTTGATTTGTTGGATTGAGGGGCGAACAATAAAACCAGCCACTGCTAGCAGTAGAAGAAAAACGCCGATAGTGAAATATATTTTTATTTTTGGTATGTTCATTCTGGTGTTATTTCCTGGAAGTTTTTGGAAACAGTGAGGTCGAAGTTAAAGTTAATATTTTTTTGTTCTAGGATATTGCTTATAGGGGATTCTACCTGCGTAAAGAGGGAGGAGTTTTCCAGGTTTTCCTGGAAGGCAAGAAGTTTTTCCCTGGTGATGGCTTTGCCTTTCATTTCGAGAACTTTTAAGGTATCTTCTTCTTGTTCTTGGGATTTTAGGTCTAGGTAGGTAATTTGGATGTTGTCAGGGATAAGTTTATCTAATTCGACTAGCATAATCGACCATTTTTTGAAATTTGTCTGGACACTAGAAATTGTTTGCAACTCGGAATTAATTTTTTTTATATTTTGGTTAAGGATTAGGGTTTGGTATGATGGGGTGACTACAGAAGCAGTGTAATAGGCATATTTTTTTTCGAGTATGTTTTTCGAGAGCAGGAGGATGATGCCAAGAAAGGCGATGGTAATAAAAAGACCGGCAATTAAGTTTTCGATAACAGTGTAGATTGCCATTTTTTTAACTTTTTCTTTTTGCTCCGGGGGTAGAAGATTAAGACTAATCATTTATTTAGTCATTTATTAGTGCTCCTCTTAAAGCTAGGCCGATAGTGGTGGTATAAGAGAGAAGTTGGTTTTTTGGGATTTGGATGCGGACTTTGTTGATATTGATAAGCGGGTTGCCTTTTTCTACTTTTAGGGCAAGTTTATTTGCTAAGAGAACATCAAGGCCCTGGAAATTAGAGCCGCCGCCTGCAAGAATTATTTTTTTTATCGGGTTGTTATCGGGAAAATGGTTTCCATAGAAAAGAAGGGAATTTTTAATTTTTGTTATCATATCCTCTATGTCTTTGAATAAGATTTTAGAGAGGATGTCTTGGCATTTTTTGTCGGTTAAACCGCATTTTATTTTTGCTTTTTCCGCTTCTTGTGAATTTATTTTTAATTTTTGGGCAATTTTTTCAGTTATTTTTTTACCGGAAAAGGGGACACTAGTGGTGAATTGGATGGTTTTTTGGTCGTAAAAAATTAAGCTGGTGCGGGCAGCACCGATATCGATTATCATATAACTAGATTTAGAATCGATATCTGGCGGTCTTATTTCTTCGGTTAAGAGAGCGCGACAGATGGCTTGAGATTCGATTTCCAAAGCTAATGGTTTAAGCCCGGCTGAAAGCAAAAGATCGGTATAGTCGTCGATGATTTTTTTTGGGGCGATGCTGACAATGATATTGATTTTATCCGGATTATTACTTTCGATTTCCTGCCAATCGATATAGATTTCGTCTGGAGAGAAAGGAAAGTGGTTTTTTATTTCTTTTAGAACTTCTTCTTCTATGTTTTCTTCGGTGGTGTTTGGGATTTCTATCAGCTTTATAAAGGCCTTGGTTTCCGGCAAAACAGAGATTACATATTTACTGAGTTTTATATTATTTCCAGAAGAGGCGACTAGTTTTTTGATTAAATCGGCGATTTTTTCTTTTTGGAGAATTTCTCCCTGATTAAAATAGCCTTCAGGAACGCTTACTTGATTAAACGTGTTTAAGAAGATTGATTTATGTTTTTTTGAGATAGTAAGCTTGTTGGTTTTTTGGAGGCTAACTAGTTTTAGGGAGTAGTCGGAGATATCCAAACCAAAAGGAGGGGTGGAAGATTTGAAGATGGGGAGTTTTATTTTGGACATATAATAATATTACTTTTTGATGTCTGTTTTATTATAACATATTTTTGGCGTGAATAGCTATTCGATTTCTTCCCAAGAGATTATGGTTGAGGTAGTGGTGATAGGAAACATCGGGGGCGGATAGTAGATGGCGTTCGGATTGGGGTAATAATAGGTATCAACAAACCCGGCCGTGACGGGGTCGCCGCATTTGAAACCCCCGGGTTTTTTGCTTATTAGGCTCCCATAAAGAGTTAGGGAGTCTTTTAGGTCGAACCAATAACAAAGGCGGTAGATACTGCCTTTTTGGGCGATTAAGTGAGCTTCTATGTTTAGAGTGTCGGGTACCCCCCGGGTTAAGATAACATCTTTTTGGGCGATAAGGCCTAGAACATGATATTTGTCTTTGGTTTCGTAGATAATGTTATCAAGAATATAGATTGTGGTGTTGGTGTTGGGGTTGTCTGGAAAGCGGGCCGAGGCAATGGTAAGGAGGCCGGTGACTGTTCCTTCTATCCAGAAGTCGTCTTCTATAAAAACAGTGTGGATATCTTCTAGGGATCGGTTTTCTAAAAATGTTTCGTTGCGGATATTGTAGTTGGAACGGGGCCACCAAAGGCGGGTAACCATATAAATATCGACTGATTCGTCGGCTTTAAGAACAAGATGATAGCCATC
Organism: Candidatus Falkowiibacteriota bacterium; assembly: GCA_013203415.1. Taxonomy (GTDB): domain Bacteria; phylum Patescibacteriota; class Patescibacteriia; order UBA2591; family JABMQE01; genus JABMQE01. Next base: position 7,274 of record JABMQE010000093.1, read on the forward strand.
GTCGCCGGAGTTGGCTATAAAGATGCCGTTTGCTATGGCTTCGGCTTTGATAAGAGAGAGGTCTTGGGTGACTTTATTAAAATCAATTTCCGGGACCGGCCAATGCCAAAGGTCTTGCGGACCGCCGGTTCCCCAGACGCCGTTGCCGTTTTGGGCACTTTCGACTGTGGAATGATTAGTGCCGTTAAATTGGATTTTGCGGTTAGAATGAACTTTGCCCCAAGTTTCGGAGGTGGGGGAAAAATTCATCTGGGAATTTTCCAAAAACAGATATTCGGCCAGCGAGGGGATGCCGAAACGGGTAGAGATTGTTCTCTTAACTAGAGGGAATTTGTCGACCCAGCCAGTTGAGTTTATGATGATAATTGTGGAGCCGGCAGGGGGCGGAGTGATTTCCAGTTCGAAACCACCAATTTTTTGGCCAGAGTCGTTAAGGTAATCATGAGTATAGGGGCCGCAAGTATATGGCTCTTCTGGGGAACAATCTGCGCCACCGGTGCCATCGCTATAATCGTATGGATTATGGGCCAGGTGCCAATGGTAGTAATTAACGCCGGCTTCGGCGATTTCTAAAGAGTGGTTTTGGGCTTCTTTTTGGAGAGTGTATTTGTTGTTTGTTCTAACAACACCAAGCAGGCCGGCAGACATTATTAAGAAAATTGACATAAAAACAAGGGCAAAGATAATGATGTCGCCATTTTGAGAATTTTTAATTTTTAATTTATAATTTTTAATCAATTTTTATTTATTTAGTTTTTCACCCTCGCGGGTGATCAGCCGAGAGGCTGATAATTTTTAGAGATTTGTTTTTAGATTTCGAATCTGGGCGGAAGATTCCAACTCGAAATCATCGGGAGAACGTTCGGGAAAGACATTGATTCTAAGAAGGACGCGCATAAGCTTGGTTTCGATTAGGCGGGCAGGTGCAGGCAGGGGATTGTTTGTGGTATCAGCCGGCCAGTCGCCGTTGTAGTAGTAAAAAATAGGATCTGCTCCATTACGGACGTATTTTGAGAGAGTGATGGTTTCTTCCGGGCCATCGTAGGTGATTGGCTCGTTTTCGGAAGGATTAATAATGCCTTTTTTAAAATCAGTGCCATCTAAAAAATAACGAACCCTTTCGGTTTTATCATCTTGGTCGATATCACTGAAAAAAATAAATAGCTGGTCATCAGCGAGTTCTAGAGGGTAGGAGCCATTATCTGCCGGGCGGGCTTCGCGGATTTCCCTAACCATAGTTTTAATGCCGGTACCAGCAAAACGGATGGCGTCGGTTTGTTCTTGGCCAAAATAATAAACTTTGTAGCCCTGAACCATAAAGTTCATAACTATAATTGTGGCTATGGAAAAGATAGCGACATAGAGGACTATTTCGATGATTCCGAGGCCTTGGTTGTTTTTTATTCTTTTTAGCATCTAATTTATTCGATGTTTAATTCGATATCAATACTCTCACCTGGATTGATGATTATGGGCTGGGGCGGGTCGGAGGACATAAGGGAATAGCTCGAGGTGGACTGGGGTTCTATAGTATAAGAATCCCATTCAACATCAGTTAGAGTAAGGTTGCCGCTTCCATCGGTGGTGTAATTATTGTCATGTTTTAAGATGTCTGGGTTTTGGTAAATCAGTTTTGTGCCTTTTATTGTTATGGGGACATTGGAGATAGGGACGATGCTGCCCGGGGTTTTGTAGCGGGCGGCAAAAATATCTACATCTGTGTCTTCGTCGCGTTCATCCTGCCAAGTGTAGACAGCATAGCCGGCGGTATCTACTGTGAGATTTGATTTTTCCTGATGGTTGTCGGCATCGTCATTGAAAATAATGCGTTCGTCATTGCTCCAGAGGATGGTAGTGTCGTTATCGATTTTTTGGGCGTAGATGTCTTTTCCTTGGGTATCAATATTGCGCTCGTCGGTCCAAGAGATGAAGAGTTCGTTGTTAGAATCGATGGCAATGGCAGGTTCGGTTTGATTGGCGGTATCTATATTCTGGTTAACTTTTATTTCTTCTGTCCAGACCTCGTTTCCCCCGGGACTGTATTTATGAGCGTAGATATCGAAGTTAGTATTGCGGTCGTCCTGCCAGACAATATATAAATTAGTTAGGCTGTCGATGGCGATTTTAGGCAGGGTTTGATTGGCTGCGACCAGATCGGTATTTATTTTTATATTGTTTGTCCAGAGAGCGGTGCCAGTGGCATTGTACCTATGAGCATAAATGTCCCAATTATCATTACGAAAATCCTGCCAAACAACATAAATGCCTTTGTCGTCGTTTAGGGTGTCGTTAAAGAAAATTATTTCGGGATAGTTTTGGTTTTTTGATGTTGCATCTTCGTTGGCTTTTATAGGATTAGCCCAGCCGGGGTTTCCGCTTGAGTCGTATTTGTGAACATAAATATCCCAAGTATCAGAGGCACCGGAGTTTTCCTGAAAAGCAATATAGGAATCTCCAGTGGAACTTTGGACATCAACGCTTGGTTTGCTTTGGTCCATGTTTGAATTTGGGGAGGCGATTTTTTTATCTCCGACCCATACTTCGTTTCCATTGGAATCGAGTTTAATAAGATAGCTGTCTTGGTTGCCAACATCATCGCGGTCGTCGTTCCAAGCAATATAAACAGCAGTGCCATCGGTTGCAATTCTGGCGCTTGATTGGTTGTTGGCGTTGCTGATTCTTTTATCCTCGGCCCATTGGGCAATTTTTCCAGAGGAATATTTTTGGGCGTAGATTCTAAAGGAGCCGGTATCTTTATCATCATGCCAGACAAAATAATAATAATTGTTGGAATCAATAGAAACATCCGGAGCGAGCTGTCCGGCTGATGTTAAGGCGGTATTGATTTTCCAGTTGGATGGATAGTCTTTGCCAATGGTTGTTATAACAAAAGTGCTAACAATGTCTATGGTAAAACTTTTTTCGGTTATCTGGTCATCCAGAACTTGGGCATTGGAGGTTATTGGAATCATTTCGTCTATTTCGGGATAGGTTTTTTCTGTGGTGTAGCCCGCTTTGCTGACAATTATTTCGTAGGTTTTATCAACAGTTGGAGGGGCGCCTGGGACAAGAAGAATGCCGCTTTGGTCGGTAATGGAGGAAATGTTTATTACTGGGTCTAAGTCGTTGTTTATTATTTGGACATTAGCTTCGGGGATAGGTTCGCCAGAGCCGTTAAAAACAATAACTCTGATAGTACCGCCTTCGACATCAGTTTCTACACCTTTGGGGACAACAGTGGTATAAGAATTAACAGGATCGCCATAGGTGCGGCCAGGCCATTCGACTGAAAGTTTGATTTTTTTATAATCGGCGCCAAGAAGGTCGAAGGGGACAAGATTGTCATACGAATCGTCGACGTAAAAAATACTAGTTGTGATTGTAAATTCGGAGTTGTTCCTGGTTATAGTTTCTACTTGGGGGATGGCACCGGCCGGAATGCCGCTTTGGGTGCCGATGTCGTCGTATGGCAGGTTGCGAATGATTTCTGCTTTTTCGTTGGCAATAGCAGTGGCTAAAGTTCGGTTTTTATTTTCTCTAATTATTTTTAAGCTAAAATTAAAAACATTCCAAATTCCAAGTCCGGCTAAAATAATTATAAAAACACCAACAAGGATGCTTATAAGAGAGAAGCCAGAATTGTTTGTTTTAATTTTTTTTAGCATTATTTTATATAATCGTAAATGACCAAAACGTTTTGTTTGGGATGTTAATTTTTTTAATGGTTTGGTTTATTATTAAAATTGTTCGGTTAAGGAGTACATCGGCATGATAATAGAGAGAGCCATGCCGGCGACAGCAATGCCTAAGATAATAATCAAGACAGGCTCGATGATCGAGGCCAAGCCCTCCATCAAGTTTGAGACCTCGTCTTCGTAAAAATCAGCTAAATCCTGCAAGATATTATCGAGGGTGCCGGTTTCTTCGCCGACTTGGATCATTTGGATAACCACCGGAGGAAACAGTTTATCATTTTCGCTTAGAATTTTAGCGACGCTTTCGCCTTTTTTAACTTTTTCACTGGCGGCAGTGACATAATCCCTGTATATTGTGTTGCCAAGAACAGTGCCGGTAATTTCTAGGGTTTGAACAATAGGGATATCGGTAGCAAGAAGGGAGGAGAAAGTCCTTGAGAATTTTGCAAGATTTATTTTTTTTATAATCGAGCCTATGACCGGCGATTTTAGAAGGATAATATGAAAGTAACGACGGCCGGTTTTCGTTCTTATGAATTTTACAAATGCGGCTACTGAAATTAGAAAAAGAATAGCAAGGAGAAGGCCGTTGCTGGTGACAAAACTGCTTGTGAATATAAGAATCCTGGTTGGCAGAGGCAGGGTGGCTTCCATGTCCGAAAAGATATCGATAACCTGGGGAACAACGAATATCATCATTAAGATGCCGATGCCGGCCATGGCAACGAGAATGAAAGCGGGGTAGGCTAGGGCACTTTTGATTTTAGAGCTTAATTCGTGGGTTTTTTTCATTTGGAGAGCAAGTTCTTTTAGAACCTTTTCCAGATTGCCGCCTTTTTCACCAGCTCTAATCATATTAATAAAAACGGGCGAGAAGGTTTTTGGGTATTTTGCTAGGCTGTCCGAAAGGTAGTTTCCTTGTTCGATTTCTTCGTGGGTTTTTTGGAGGATTTTTTTTAATAGTTTGTTGTTTGTTTGAAGAGAGAGGGTTTTTACAGCAGCAGAAAGGGAGAGGCCGGCTTTGGTCATAACCCCTAGGTTTTTGGTAAAAAAAAGCTTCTGGGATAATGGAACTCCCTGAAGCTGAGTAATAAAATTATTTATTTTTTCGATTGTCTTTGTCTGCGGTTTGGGGTCTTTTTTTTCCCCAGCACCAGAGCTCGCTTGAGCTCGCCCAGAACCAGAGCTATCGCTCGATTCTGGACTTTGCTCGGTGCGGGGC
>JABMQE010000094.1 GCA_013203415.1 Candidatus Falkowiibacteriota bacterium
ATATAATTAATTATATAATTAATTATATAATTAAAAAATTGAGAAGTTTTATTTAAATAATAACATAACCTTTTTATACTCTTTCGACATACTCTAATGTATCAGTATTGATGCGGATAGTATCTCCTTGTTTTATAAATAAAGGGGCTTGGAGTTCTAGGCCGGTTTCTAGGGTTATGGTTTTGGTGACACTGCCTTGAGCGGTATCGCCGCGGACGCCGGGCGGGGCAGAGGCGACTTTAAGCTCTATTTTTGAGGGAAGCTGGATAGAGACAGGTTTGTTTTGGAAAAGAAGGACATCAACGTCTTGGCCTTCTTTTAGAAGAGAAGCTTTTTGGCCGAGAGAATCGGCAGAGAGAGGGAATTGCTCGTAGGATTCTGTGTCCATAAAAAAATAACTATCCCCTTGGGGATATAGGAATTGAGCTTTGGTGCGGGAGAGGTCTGGTTCATCCAGGCGGTCGGCTTGTTTGTAGGTTTTTTCTAGAATTTTGCCGGAGAACAGATTTTTGATTTTAACCCGGACAGTAGCGCCGCCGCGGCCCATATGGGTGTGTTCGGATTTTATTACAGTGTAAGGTTCCTTTTCTATTTCGATGTTTGTCCCAATTTTTAAGTCGCTGATGGTGAGCATGTTTGTTTATTGCGCTCCCCCAGCACATAAGTCGTTATGTGCTGGGTCGCTTTTATTGGTTTATTAATTTATTAGTAAATTAATAAAGTGAGCCGACCCCGCAGTATGCGGGGGAAGGCGAACATAATAAATTAATAAAAGCGAGTATGATAACACGAAATGAGTGTTGGATATAGAAGAGCGGAGAAGCGCGGGTTGGATTTATTTATTAGTAAACGGAATAAGCCCCATAATGCGGGCACGTTTGACGCTCTTTGCGATTTTTCTTTGATGCTTTATGCAAAGGCCAGAACGTTTGCGAGAAATAATTTTATTATAAGAAGAAGTGAATTTTTGAAGGATTTGAGTATTTTTCCAATCCACCTCTACAATGCCATTTTCGCAAAAATAGCATTTTTTTTCTTTGGTTGTAATAGGGTTTGTTTTCACAGTTTTTTATTAGTTAATTAGAACCTGTTAGAAAAGTCCATATTCTGCTGCAACTATCAAATTTCGGCTACAAAAACCTCTCTCCTCGTCACCTTATATTCCATATAAAGCTCCTCGTCGTTCGCTTTTAACGCTTTTAATTTGAAAGTTTCGCGACGAAAGAGACTTTTCCAACAGGTTCTTAGAACGGAACTTCCTCGACATTGACTTCTTCGGTATCGGGGGAAGAAGGAGTGGTTGTAGGAGAATCATCAGCTACTTGGATTTCCGGTATTTGCTCCGGACTAGCATGTTGGCTTGGGGGCGCTACCGGAGCGTTTGATTGCGGGGCAGAGCTTTTACTATCGAGCATAATCATATTATCGGCAACAATTTCGGTGCGATATCTTTTAACGCCATCTTGTCCATCCCAGCTGCGGGTTTGGATCCGGCCTTCGATATAGATTTTTGAACCTTTTCTTAGGTATTGGCTGCAAATTTCTGCGAGTTTTCTCCAAGCGACAATATTATGATAATCGACAGCTTCTTGTTTTTGGCCTTGGGCATTTTTCCAGACACGATTAGTAGCTAAGCTAAAAGAAGTGACGGTTTGGCCGGAAGGGATGGTTCTGGTTTCGGGGTCGCGGGTTAAACGACCAATAATCATTGCTTTATTTAGATCCATGGGGTATCTCCTTGGTATAGCCAAAGAAAAGATATTTTTTGGCTATTTTAATAATATAAAAATTTAGGTTTCTAGGTCTTTGTCGGAGAGGATTTCGTCTAGTTTTATATCGAGGTCTTCTAAGGCAATTTTGCCTTCCCCGGTTTTTTTCCTTCCTGTTTCTGTTCTGATCCCCGAGGTTTTTACAGGAGGCTTTTCTAAGGAGAGGGCGTCTTTTTCTTTAGTAATTTTTTCTTTGGTGATTTCTTCGATTTCTTTTCCCTTGGGGGCTTTGGTTTTGTTAGGGTTGAATTTTACGATTTGATGCCTTAGGATTTCCGGAAAAGTGAGAAGTTCCTGATTTATTTTTTGGAGGTTTTCGGGATCGATCTTAATTTCTAAAATAATAAAATAGCCATGACGATTTTGTTTGATGGGATAAGCAATTTTTCTTTTCCCCCCGTCTTCTTCCCTAATAATATTAGCATTGTTTTTTTTAAGAGTAGCTATAATTTTTTCTCTTATTTTAGGGACTTCGGCTTCGGTGTATTTGAAGGGGACAATATAGACAAGTTCGTAATTCATTATTTTGACAGTTACTATTTAGTTTTGGATTAGTATTACTTTATCATAAGTTTTTAGGTTTGTAAAGGGGGGTGTTTGATGTTAAACTAAAGGTATGAGATATTTTTTTGTTTTAGGAAAAACACCAGAATTATCTGTTTTAGAATTTTTTGAAATGTCGAAGGCCCATGATTCTTGCGGTTCGCGGGTTTTGGACAAGGTTTTGGTTGTTAGTAAAAAAGAAAAGATAGATGTTCGGGGTTTAATGGAAGGACTTGGAGGAACAGTAAAGGCGGGGGAGATTATAAAAGAGGCAGAGAATTTAGGGAAAATCGATTTAGGGGAGCTGGCAGATTTTATTTTGGATAATGTTGATAAGACAAAGAAGGTTTATTTCGGTTTTTCTATTTTAGGCAAAAGACAAGAAAAGAAAAAAAAGATGATAATGAGTTTGGGTCTTGGGGTTAAAAAATTATTACGAAATAAGGGGGTAAAAGCAAGGTTTGTAACTTCGAAGGATGAGGATTTATCCAGTGTGGTGGTTAAGAAGAATAAATTGGTGAGCGGGCAAGGGGCGGAGCTGGTGATTATTGAGAGGGGAGATGAGAGAGGTATTTTGATCGGGCGGACTTTAGAGGTGCAGGATTTTAGCGGTTATTCGAAACGGGATTATGGACGGCCTAACAGAGATATGAAAGTAGGGATGATACCGTTAAAGCTGGCAAGGATGATGATAAATATTACCGGGGCAGGGAAAGAGGAAGAGGTTTTGGATCCTTTTTGCGGGGAGGGGACTATACTTCAGGAGCTGGCGATTTTAGGGTATAAAAAAATTATTGGCGGAGACAAGGACGGAGAGATGGTAAGACAGGCAAAGGTTAATTTGGATTGGCTTGGGGTGGAGTGTAAGATGGAAAATGAGGAGTGGTCACAAAGATGCAGTTTGTATCGCGGAGATGTGATTAAGCTCTCGGAGGTGATACCTAATAATTCTCTGGGGGCGATTGTAACCGAGCCGCATTTAGGGCCGCCGCTTAAAGGAGGAGAAGGGGAGGAAGAGATAGAGAATATAAGAAGGGAGCTTTCGGAATTATACTTGGGGGCATTTAAGGAATTTAAGAAAGTGTTAAAGAAGGGAGGCGTAGTGGTGATGGTGTTTCCATTTTTTATCCAAGGCGAGCGGGTTAGGTTTTTAGATATTACAAAAGAGATAGAGAAAATAGGATTTGAATCGGTTTTAGGGAAGAGAGCAGGTGATTTAGCGGATTTGACAGAGAGAGGGTCGATATTATATTTTAGGCCGGGTCAGAGGACAGGAAGAGAGGTTTTTAAGTTTCGGGTGGATAAGTAACTTATGGTAATTTGCTCGCTCTCGCTATGCTCGAGCTCGCGTAACTTGTTGTAATTGATTGTTTGTTTGTGGGGGGATAAATAATTAAGTAAAAGCCCTGCGGTTTGCAGGACTTTTTGTTTTGAATTAAATTTTGAAGTAGATGACGTCGCCGTCTTGGACAGTATAATTTTTTCCTTCAAGGTGCATTAACCCCTTTTCTTTGGCGGCGAGCTCACTTCCGGTATTAACAAAATCTTTGTAGTTTATAACCTCGGCTTTGATAAAATCTTTTTCGAAATCGGTATGGATTTTAGCGGCGGCTTTCGGGGCTTTGGTTCCTTTGGTAATTGTCCAAGCGCGGGTTTCTTCGGGGCCGGAGGTAAGATAAGTTATGAGATTTAGAAGTTTGTAAGAGGCAGCGATAAGAGCATCTAACCCGGATTGTTTTAGGCCGAGGTCGGCGAGATATGCTTTTTGTTCAGCTGGAGGTAATTCAGCGATTTCGGACTCTATTTTAGCGGAGATGGGGATTGACAGTTGACAGTTGACAGTTGACAGTTGACCCGCCTTTGCTTCTTCGTTAAAGCTATGGCGGACAGGTCGGTGAGGCAAGTTGTTTTTGTTTATATTTTTTTCATCGACGTTGAGAACGTAGAGCATGGGTTTTAGAGTGAGGAGGCCTAAGTCTTTTACTAATATTTTTTCTTCATCGTTTATAAGGGTTAGAGAGGGAAGTTCGCCTTTGTCCAGGACAGCTTTAATTTTTTGATAAATAGCAAGAAGTTTGACGAGCTCTTTATCGCCAGAGCGGGCTTTAGCTTCGATATCTTTTATGCGTTTGGTGATAGTTTCCAAGTCGGCCATTATAAGCTCTAGGTTTATGATTTGGATATCTTCTTTTGGATTAACTTTGCCTTCAACATGGGTAACGTCGGGGTTGTGGAAGTCGCGGACAACCTGGCAGATGGCATCAACTTCCCGGATATGGGCAAGGAATTTATTGCCAAGACCCTCGCCTTTATGAGCGCCTTTTACGAGCCCGGCAATATCAACAAACTCAATAGCAGTGGGAATGATTTTTTGGGATTTTGAAATTTTAGCTAAAGCGGTTAATCTTTTGTCTGGAACCTGAACAATACCAACGTTTGGGTCGATGGTACAAAAAGGATAATTAGAGGCGTCAACTTGCTTTTTTGTCAGGGCTTTAAAAAGAGTTGATTTGCCGACATTGGGAAGGCCAATAATGCCGATGGAAAATGACATGTGATTATAGTTTATAGTTGATAGTTGAAAAGAAGTTGGACGATGGGTTTTCTTTGTTTTAGTTTAGCAGGTTGGCGGTTTTTTGCAACTAGTTGAATTTTTTAGCAATGATGATATAATGGATGTGTGAGATGGGGGATTTAAGTATTTATTTTAAGAATTATGGCATTAGGGCAACATAAAGAGCAAAGGAAGCCAATAAGGAGGATGGCGGCGGACGGGGTGGTTATGAAAGAAAAGAGCGAGGCAGAGAAGTTTTTGGAAGAGACAAAGGAGATAGGTTTTAAGAAGCCGGTAGAACTAAAGAAGGAAGAAGGAGGAGGGGGAAGGAAGCTTTTGTATATAGCGATTGGAGCTGGGGTGATAATAATAGGAGTAGTTTTAGTTCTTTATTATTTTTTGCCCAGAGGGGAAGGGAAGGAAGATAAAAAGCAAAAAGCAAAAGAGAGTATTGTAGAAAAACAAGATGCGGTCGAGCAGGAGAAGTCCGGGTGGCAGGCGGTTTTTTTAACGAACGGACAGACCTATTTTGGGAAGGTAAAAGAAATAGATGATAATTTTTTGATGATGGAGGATATATATTATTTGAAAAGAGATGGGGGAGGTGATGCGGATGGGGAAGGCGGAGAGGCAACGGAGCAAGAGGGCGGTATTAAAGAAACGAAGCTGGTGAAGTTTGGGACGGAAGCGCATAAGCCGATGGATGAACTTAGGATTAATATGACGCAGGTTTTGATGATTGAAGAGCTGTCACAGGAATCTGAGATAGTTGTTGCCATCCAACGTTATGAAGAGGAAAACTAATAGATTTATTATTTAATATTTATTATTTATTATTTAGTTTTTATGACTGAGGGGCAGAAGGTGTATTATGGTCGTTTTGTGAAATTTGCTGTTAATTGTGCCAGAGTTGTTGCGAAATTTGATTGGAGGGTTCCTGGAAATAGAGAGTGGGGTTCACAATTAATTAGATTTTCGGGTTCTGTTTGCGCAAATTATATAGAGGCGGTTGAGGGATTGAGTGATGCAGATTTTATTTACAGATATAGGATATGTTGCAAAGAGTCGAACGAGTCGGTAAATTGGTTGTTTCTATTAAAGTCGATTAATGAGGAGGAATTTTATGATGAGCTGTTAAAGTTAATAAAAGAAGGTCTTGAATTTAGCAAAATGTTTAAAAAGTCGATTGATACTAAGAAGAAGAATATTGAGAAAAAAAAGAATAATAAATAATAAACCTGCCTGCCGGCAGGCAGGTATTAAATAATAAATTAAGAACCATGGACGATGAATTAATCGGGACAATCACACATTATTTTGACCCCAGCACCAAAGCCCGAAAATATTTATTGACAGATAATATTTGTTTCTCGGAGGCGCCTCCCGCCTACGCCGAGGCTTCGGCGGGCAGGTCGGCTTTGTTCGGACCGATGTCTAGGTTTTGTGATTGGCTTGGTGCGGGGCGAGAGTCGGACTAAAAAGTATTTAATATAATTAATTATGGATGATGAATTAATCGGGACAATCACACATTATTTTGACAAGGCTGGTGTTGGAGTTATTAAGGTAACAAAAGGCGGGTTGAAAGTGGGGGATAAGATTAAGGTTAAGGGCAAGGACGGGACGGAGGGGGAC
>JABMQE010000095.1 GCA_013203415.1 Candidatus Falkowiibacteriota bacterium
GTGGCAAAATATCTTTAAATGCCTCTCGCAAAATATACTTATTAGTATACCCTTTTATTTTCCATTCATAACTAAGGCCAAAAACAAACTCAACCAACCGATAATCCAAAAACGGTACTCGGGACTCAAGCGAAAAAGCCATGCTAATCCTATCTTCAAAAGTAAGAAGCATTGGCAAATTTGTCGAAACAAATGTCTCGAACAGGGCCTGGTCTAATTTATTGCCAAATCTTTTTGGAATATCTTCTATCTCTTGGCTTGCCTTGGCCAAAAATTCCTTGCTTAAAACTTTATCCTGCCATCTTTCTTTATTCTTAAACATCTTTTTTGGCAAAAAGCTCTTTATCACATCCTTATCAAAATTAATCCCTAATCTTTTCTTTACTTCTCCCCTCGTTTTAAAAAACTTAATAATCTTAAAATCTTTAAGCAAGCTTGCTAAATAAAAAGGATAATAATGGGTATAGCCGCCCGTAAGCTCGTCCGCCCCCTGCCCGTCCAAAGTTACCACCACTTTATCTTTGGCGCATTTCATAACATGCCATTGCGAATATGTTCCTGGCATCCTAACTGGTAAATCATGATGATGGATTAACTTATCAACTATCCCCTTAAAATCGCCTACACCTGGATAAATATAACTTGGATTAGTTTTAAACTTACTAACCGCCTTTTCTATAAACTCGCCTTCACCATAACCTTTCTCTTTATATATAGAAGAAAAAGAGTCAATTTTAAGGCCCAAAATCTTTGTTAAAATACCCGCAATCACACTCGAATCCACTCCGCCAGAAAGGCAAACCCCAACCGGAACATCACTCCTCATCCGAAGTTTAACTGAATCAATAAGCAAATCTCGAAAGGTCTTAACCGGATCGCTGTAATCATATTTCTTTTTTACATACTCCAAATCAACATCCCAATAACGATTAATTTCAACCCTACCATCTTCGATTACTAAATTATGGGCTGGCGCTAAAACCTTAATATCTTTATACACTGTCTTCTGATTCTCATACGGAATTCTTCTATCAATAAAATTATATAAAAATGGATAATCAATCTCGGGCTTTTTACCCAAATAAGCTAGCAAACCTTTAATCTCCGAAGCAAACACGAACTCATTATCATTTATAAAATAATGAAATGGTTTTATACCAAACCTATCGCGCGATGCAAAAAGCTTATTCTCTTTCTTGTCCCAAATCACAAACGCCCACATCCCGTTAAATTTTTTAACGCATTCGCTGCCCCATTCTTTATAACTTGCCAAAATTACTTCCGAATCTGTATCCGAGGTAAACTTATAGCCCAAACCCATAAGCTCGTCCCTAAGCTCTAGATAATTATAAACCTCGCCATTAAAAACCAAAACTAAATTATCATTATCATAAAACATCGGCTGATGCCCTTTTTCGCTCAAATCAATAATGCTCAAACGCAAATGTCCCAATCCTATATTACTGTCCATAAATATACCTCTATCATCCGGCCCCCGATACTTAAAAGTATCTAAAATTTTATCAACATCTTCTTGTTGAACTTTATTCTCACTATCAAATTTTAATACACCTGCTATTCCACACATAAAACAATTATTAATTATAAATTATTCAATCATCACTTAACAACATCGGTATAACTTTCGCTTCCAATATCTCTGCCAGAAAACGCTGACCTGCATCTCTCCGATGCCAATTAAACAAAAACCCGTCCGAAGATTCTTCGTCAATAAAACCTAAAAACTCATTACTCAAATCTATTACTCTTGTTTTATTTTCCATTCTTTCTTTCAGACGAAGCCCTAAATTACTCACATCAAAATTATTTCCCCTAACCTGCTCCATAAAATATAAAACATCGTCCAAAAAATCATTAAACTCCCATCCATGAAACTCTTTCATATAGCTCATAAATTCTCTAGTGTTAAAAGTGTCCAGATTACCATTCTCTTCATAATAATTAAAAAATTGAGTGTGTTGGGGCGGCAAAATTAAAAAATAAACTTTTGATTCATTGTTCTCTACTATATAATCCATAATTTTTCCTGTCTCATCTAAAGTTCCAAAACCCAATTCCGATTTCATATTATCAAAATATATCTCTGGATAAGGTTCAAAACTATCACGTTCATCTTCGTCTTCTTCCTCATCACCTTTTCTTAATCTATCATAAATATTATTTACAAGCTGATAAGTTTGATAGCCCTTATACCAATCCGAAGCAAACGGCGCCCTCTCAAATTCATACTGCTCCAAAATCTCGCCGCTTTCTCCAAAAACCAAAGCTGGGCCGTATCGAACAATATCCGAGTTTCCTGCCACAGTCATCGGGTCTTTTTGCGGATCAAAAAGATAAATAAAATAATCAATCTCATACCTCTCCGTCATTTCTTTAATTAAAAAATGCGTCATCTTAAGATTATATTTCGGCATGGCGAAATTAAAAATCTCTATTTTTCGTTTCTCATTCTTATTCCACGACTCATCCAAAATAGTAGTTGCCAGATTCTGATAAGAAGAATTAGTGCCCCGAAGATAATGCGAAGAAACAAAAGCTACCCGGATAAGGCCCTTGGTCTTCCCTCTTAAACGATAGGCGTCCCTAAAACCATCATTATTAATAGAAAAACTATTGCCCATATACCAAAAGGTCTTATTCGACATATGGGACCAGCCAAAAGAAGGTTGATACTGGAACAAAACGTCTGTTTCGTAATTAACTAAATCTAAAACCAGCTCGAAGCCGACCAGCAATATTCCCAATAAAATAATTATAATAATAAACTTTTTGAACATAGATTAATCTTTAATTACCTGTCCTGTCGAAGACCTTGAGTCGCACCGAAAGAAGCTATGTCGAAGGAAATTTTTCTTTTTTAAAAACATATAAACCCCCAAAGAAAACAAAACAAAATACAAAGGATAAAGCGGCGTCCCGTGCCTGGGGTTTGTATGAACCAGAGTATAAATAGCATTAATATAAATAATCATAAGCAAAATCCAATCAAGCTTTCTTAAATTCCTACGGTTTTTTACTACACCATATATCATAAAACCCCAAAAAACAAACCAAATTAATCTAAAGCCCAAAATAATTGCACTTTTCGAAAGTTCCTGATTATCTCCTGCAAAAAGCTGATACAACCTGCTGCCCAGAATCGCCGGATTATTTAGCCTTAAAAAAGAAATCACACAGGCAAAAGCATATTTTTCTGGATTTTCTTTAATGTATTCCCTACTCTCGACTTCCAAAATCTTACCAATCTCTCTAAACCCCAAACCTTGCTCCTCGAACATAGTTATATAATCTGCTTGGTCATACTTTGCTACCTCGTCTGGATATTGGCCGTCTTTAACCAATTCTGGAACAAAATAAAATCCCAGTAAATTACCAGCCAGATTACCAAGTTTGTTCTCCCATAAAACTCGGGCAAATGTTGCTTTATAATGAACGCTATGGTCAACCTGATACTCTGGTTCAAAATCCTTTATTGGTCTTTCTCTATCCCAAAAGCTGGCATTCCTTGTAAAATATAAAAAATATGTCGAACCTATAATCAAACAAAATAATAAAATTCCCAATCCGACCCTTTTTGTAAAAATTCTCTTCCTATATTCGCCAAGAAAATTAATTAAAACCAAAAACACAAAAGCCGAAAAAACTATTTTAATCATTACTAAAAAAGAAAGAGCTAATCCCGATATTACAAACCACCTCATTTTCTCTTCCGAGATCCTAATCTGATACAAACAATAAACCACTAAAAAAACCATAAATGTCATAAAAAATTCTCGATTAAATTCATTTGAATAAGCTGCTACTGGCACGCACAAAGAAAGAAAAAAACTAGAAATTAAGGCCGCTGGCTTAGAAAATAATTTCTTTAACAAAGCATAAGCCAAAACCCCAAGCCCGGCAAAAAGAAAAATCTGAATAACCCGAACCATTCCAGACAGATAGCCAAAAATCGAATAAACACCTGCAATAAATATTGGAAATCCCGGCTCTCTTGTTAAAGCATTATAACCGGTTTCGTAATTAAACCCTGCCCCCTTTAGAATTTCCAAGGCCGTAATATCAAAAGATCCCTGTTCCAAAATTACAGGGGCTGAAAAATCCAGCCACAAAAAACCATGTGCTAAAGCCATCGCAAAAAATAATACTAAAAGTTTGTTGTTGCCTAAAAATTTCATCATTTTATAAATCTTAAAATATTATCCGCCCTCTTATCCCAAGTATATTTCTTAATCTTTTCGTAAGCATCCAAAGCTATCCCTCTCCCCTTCTCTTCACTCTCTAATACTTTTCTAAATCCACTAGCCAAACTCGCTGGCTCCCCTGGCTTTACGAAAACTGCACTTTCCTCGTCCAAAATTTCCCGCACTGTTGGCAAATCCGTTGTTACTATTGGCACTTTACACGCCATATACTCAAACATTTTTAAGGGTGACATATAATAAGCATAATGCTCTGTCCAAGGAAAAGGCATAACCAAAATATCCATTGCTTTTTCATATCTAGGTACATCATTAAACGGTACATGCTCTATAAAAATTGCATCGTCTTTTTCTAATCCAATTTCAAGCATTAAACCCTTATATTGTTCTACTGATTCTTTTTCACCACCAACAAAAACCATTTTTACATTTTTATCATTCAAAATCTTATATGCTCTAATAATATCAGCCACCCCTTTTTCTTTAGCCTTAGTCCTAAGTCCCCCGACATAAGAAATTAGCTTCTTATCTTTAGGCAAATCTAATTCATTGCGAAGTTCATCTCTGCTTTTCTTAACCGCATCAAATTTTTCCAAATCAACCGCATCACTTGCTACTAAAACTTTATCTCCTGCCACTCCCTTATCTATCAATATCTTTTTCATCTGGTTTGTTATCACAACCAAATTTCTAACTCGCCTATATAAAAACTTTTCATACCACCTAAACTTAGCGGGTAAACTATGAACCTCAAAAACCAAATTTTTCTTAAACAAACATAAAACAAGCAAAGTAAATCTGTCTCTGGAATAAATAATATCCGACTTCACAAACAACGTATAAATCAGTGTTAAAAAAGAAAAACTCAAATTCTGAATCCAAAAACCAATATGGCCGATAACTTTTTCCAAAGGAATCAAATCAATCGAAAAAATCTTTCTTATCTTAAACCTAGTAGCAATCCCATAGTATTCAAATGGGTCGCCTTTATCCCGCACCCCCCCAAACCGCACCGGAATCAAAAGCTCGACATCTAGCCCCTTACGGGTAAATGCCTCGCCCATTTTCATCACCTGATAAGAATTCGCTTTACGAGCAGGGATTACGCTTGTCGCAATATATATTAGTTTCATAGACGAAATAATTAATAACTGATAATTAATAATTCTTCTTGGAATCCTTGTTAATCTTTATTAAAATGTTTATCTCTTTAGGAAGTTTTCTTAACTCACCAATAATATGATTACATTGTTCTTCTGTTAATAATTTACGCTTACAGGATTTTTTGGTCCAATATTGAGATTCAAATACGGAAGCCCTGGAATAATAAAAGAATTTAACTTTGTCTAAAAAATGAAAACGGCCAAAACCTTCTGCAATATTCGAAGCAACAGAATCTATTGCTCTTACAAACTGATCACCCATTGTCTTTTTGCCAAACCAATCCCACTTAACTACAATATCCCAAACATAATCAGCTAAATCACTAGCAATTCTATAAGCAGTCAAATCATCTAACTTTTTAGTTGGCTTAGCCATAAAAACACCCCCCTACCAATATTAACCCAGCCCCTGGCTGAATTATCAATTATTAATTATCAATTATAAAACGTTTATACCAAATCTGAAAAGTAATGGTTGCCCAAATTAAATAAAGATTATACTTTTTTTTATCGCAGTGGTCAAAAAACATCTTTCTAACCTCATCCAAATTAATATATTCACTCGTATCGGCATATTCATAACTTAAAACCTCTCTGGCCCAAAAATTAAGATCTCCCCTAAGCCAATCACTCATCGGCGCTAACCAGACCTTTTTATGAGCCGAGTCCTTAACATGCCTTGGCAAAAATTCGTCCATTGCCTTTTTCCAAATTAACTTTGTTTGATTCCTAAGCACTCCAACTTTCATATTTGTTGGAATCTTATAAGCCAGCTCTGCCATTTTATGGTCCAAAATCGGCACTCTTTGCTCTAAACCAAAAGCCATAGTCATCTTGTCTGTCCGCATTAAGGACTCATCCGTAAGCCAAGTTCTAAAATCCATCATCATAAAATCTCGCTCAAAGTCGTTCATCTCACCCCTTTCTTCTTTCCCTGCCCCAAGCCGCGTCGAAGGGTCATTTCTCATTTCTTCAAATTTATTCTTATAAAAATCCTTTGTTAATCCCTTCTTGTCAACGTCAGACCTCAAAACACGATTCACCTCTCCCTCGTCCTGAAACATAAACTTAGAGTATCTTTCTATTCCCTTGGGATAATCCAACTTCTTACCGAACAATCTCCCAATCCGAGAAGCCGCTCCCAACCGACTCATTAAATAGCTTAGCCGATATCTTTCATATCCCCCAAAAAGCTCATCCCCGCCATCCCCGCCTAAAACCACTGCTACTTTTTCTTTTGCCATTTTACTTAAAAGATAAGTGGCCACTTGGGTTGTATTGCAAATCGGCTCGTCCAAATGCCAAACAACATCCTCGATGTTTTCTAAAATATCTTCACTTGATATCAAAAGCTCATGATGGTCTGTTTTATAATGCTTGGCTGTCTGTCTAGCCAAATTAAAATCTGCATTAAACTTATTATCCGGATCATTTATATTAAACCCAACCGAAAATGTCTTTATCTTCCGATGCCCTAACTTTACCATATTTCCAAGAACACTGGTCGAATCAATCCCCCCGGATAAAAATACTCCCAAAGGCCTATCACTCACCAACTGCCCCTTCACCGCCCCAAGCATCACCTCTCCAATCTCACCTTTCGCATTTTCGCCCAGCCTCGACGAGCCAAGCTCGTCTTGGCGAGGCGGGTAGTTTTTTACCCCCCGAAGCTTTAGCGAAGGGGGGCGCATGTGCTTTCGCAGTTTCGCATTATCAACCTCCCAGTATCTCTCAATCTCAACCTCCCCGTTCCTAAAAATCAAATAATGTCCAGCTTCCAATTTCTTAATGCCCTTAAACATAGTTAATGGCGCTGGCACATAAAGCAATCTAAAATAATGGTTCAATGCTTCAACATCTACTTCCCGCTTAACATCAAAGTGTTCCAATATCGCCTTAATCTCCGAAGAAAAAATTAATTTTCCATTATTAAAATAATAATATAACGGCTTAACTCCAACCCTGTCCCTTGCTAAAAATAATTCCTTCTTCTCTTTATCCCAGATAGCTATAGCAAAAATCCCATTTAATTTAGCTAAACAATCCCTTCCCCATTTTTCATAAGCTGCTAAAATTACTTCTGTATCTGAATCAGATTTAAATTGATAATCAGGCAATTCTTTTTTTATCTCTTTGTAATTATAAATTTCCCCATTAAAAACAATTATATATTTGTCACTATGCATTGGCTGATGCCCGCGCTCGCTTAAATCAATAATGCTTAATCTTTGATGTCCCAAACTCAAATTATCATCAGCCCAAAAACCAGAGTCATCCGGACCCCTGTGTTTCACACGCTCATTCATTTTCGCGATAAGCGTCTCGTCCTTAAAATTGAAACCATTTATTCCGCACATATAAGTTAAAGTTATAATTTTTAAGTTTTAATTTTTATTCAATTTTTAATGACTTAATTTTTAAGTTCTAATATAAGAAAAAACCATTAAAACTTAGAAATTAAATAAATAGAAATTAAATAAAACTTAAAAATTTCAACTTAAAACTTAAGGCTCTATTTAGCTAAGAAGATATTCTTTGCTGTCTTTACCAATGCCACAAACTCACCCCACGATTTTACTTTTCCAAGCTTCACCCATCCCTTCCTCACCAACCCACGTCTATCCCCCAGCTCCTTTGTCATATACGCCTTAACCTTCTCAATCTCCATTCTCGAAGACCCAGAGCCGGGTCGAAGGGCGGGCATCTCAAGCAAAGGCAAGCTCTTATCCACTCCTGCAATTTTATATTTTTTAGATTCATATGGCACATTCCATGAAAAACCCGCAGGAATCCATCCTTCTTTCCTGGCCCATGCCTCCATCTCGGTTCCCGGATAAACAATTGTAAACCCATAACAAGGATTAACCCGCTCTATCTTTTTTAATTCTTTTATCATACTAACTGTCATCCCTAAATCATCCCGTGTTTCATAAGGCAAGTTCACCATAAAATTAACAGTCACCATCATCCCAACCTCGCTCGACCACTTTACTGCTTGCCTAACCTGCTCTAACGTAATATTTTTCTTAATAATTTTAAGAATCCTTGGGCTCCCGCTCTCAACCCCATAACTAATCCTAATACATCCGGCATCATACATTGTTTTAAGCAATTCCTTATCAACCGTATTAACCCGCGCCCTGGCATACCATTTTATATCCAAACCTCTTTTTTTAATCTCTTGGCAAATTAAGCGCACATGCTCTTTCGAAACTGTCATCGTATCATCCCAAAAATCAAAACCCTTGTATCCAAAATTTTTATAAAGATATTCAACCTCGTCTATAAACTTTTCTGGCGATCGAAGTCGCAATCGTCCCAAACCAAACGCCGCATTAGAACAAAATACGCACCGATTTGGACAACCTCTGGAACTGATAACCCCGATAGACCGGATATCCGTATCATCCATTTTTCTCTGATACAATTCCATATCAAACAATTCCCATGCCGGCGTCATTAAATCATCAAGATTGTGAGTTAAAGGTCTGTCTGGATTAATTATGATGTTGGAACCGTTCGAAGCGTTGGAATCGCTTAATGTTCTTGAATCGCTGGAAACGCGGGAATCGCAGGAATCGTTAACGACTCCCACGTCTCCCGCGATTCCCGCATTCCTATAAGTTATACCAAGAACATCACCAAACGCCCTCCTCCCACCGACCGCTTGCAAAAGTTCCACGGTCGTCACCTCCCCCTCGCCTCTAACAATCGCATTAAGTTCAGGAACCTTCTCCATCGCATCCTTGTGCGTCAACGAAAAATGCGCTCCGCCAGCAAAAACAAATAAATCGGACTTACGTTGCTTAAGCTCTCTAATCAAATCTATCGCCTGAAACCTATTATTAGTTGACCCAGTAACCCCAACCGCATCCGGCTCCAATTTCAAAATCTCACTAGCCGCCTGCTCCACATCCCAAAGATGTGTATGAGCATCAATAATTTTTACCTCATGCCCATCATCCAAAAGATGCCTCGCAATATACCCAATACCCAAAAACGGAAGACCAGCGCGCTCTAAATCACCTTCTGCCTGCGGGGTTGTAGTTAGTATTATTTTCATAAATTATCAATTATTTTACGTCCCAGTCTCTCGACACTATGATTCTCCACCACTTCCTCTCGCAACTTCCGACCAATCTCGTCTAGTTTCTTAGTTTCTAATTTCTTAATTTCTAAAATCTTATCAGCAAGTTGTCCATGGTCTCCTTTACCATACATTAACCAATTCAATCCAACATTATCCAAAGTCCCCCTCGCCGCCTCATTACAAGTTAGAACCAGACACCCGCAAGCCATGGCCTCAATAATCGCTCTATCTAAACTACCGGTATGGCTCATATTTAAATACAAATCCGCTTCCTGATAATATTTTACCACTTCGCTGTTCGGAACAACACCAACAAACTTAATCTGCTCGCCCAGACCCTTATCTTTAACCATCTGCTTAATTCTACCAAAATACTCCTCATGCTCTTTTAAGTTCGCCTTCCCAATAACTTTCACTTCAATATCTCGGAGCGAAGCGGAGACCCCGGTCGCAACCGGGGAGTCACCCTTAACCAGAACCTCAACCGCCTTAATCATAGTTTCATAATCTTTACTCGGTGCAATCCTACCCACAGAAACAATTTTAAAAATATCTGTCCTCTGTCCTCCGTCATCCGTCTTCTTTATGTTTATTGGCTTAAATATGTTCATATCGATACCTTGCCCAACAACTCTAACTTTATCAGATACAATTCTACAACCTTGCTCCGTCGATGTGAAGATCGTATCCACCATTTTCTCTGCAACACGTAATTTAAAAGAAACATGTCCATGCGCATACCATAAAGTCGCCTTTTTCCTATACAACCTAGCAAAAGGCCAAGATGCAATACTAAAAATCGGACACATATGCGAAAACACCACATCATTCTTTGGCATCAGCTTAAACATTAATTTTATAAAATTAAACCACCGACCCAAACGTCCTACTTGCCCTGCACCGAACTTGTTCTGGTGCGGGGCTCCAGATTCCTTGCCCAAAGAATAAACTTTAACATTATCTGGCAATTTATACTCGCCCACACCTAAACAAACCACATCAACATGGTCAACATTTTTTGCAATCGCTCTAACCCAAGCAACAAATGCTCCAAGCAAATCATCATCTTCGGCTAATTTTTGACATATTATAAGTATTGACATTTTTTATAAACTATGATAATATAAATAATCATTCGTTTGCTCCTTCCGCCCCGCAACACTCGCAAAGGAGGTTCTGATGGCCGATGTCGGAACGCATGCAATGAACGGAACAGCTCTGGGGATAGCTGTGGCCAACACAATCCCCTACATAGGTCCGTCTCAAACCGTGGCAATCGCTGCTGGCGCTGCGGCCGCCTCTTTCCTCGTCCACCTATTCGTGGACGCCATCCCCCACGGGCATGCGGAAGATAAGATGTCCGAGATCGGGTGGGACCTGATAGCCGCGGCACTCTGTGAGATAGTTATCCTTTACCTCATGATTGTCAGAAGCGGGGGAACGCATCCTAACTGGCATCTCTTTGCTGTTGCCAACGCTTCCATCTTCGGCGCTTGTATCTTCGACGTTCTCGTCACTGCAGCCGAGGAACTGGAATGCAACCACGGATTCGGGGGTGCCTGTCGGTGGCTGAACTACTTCTGTCACTGGTTCATATGCAGGTATGTTTCAGGGTTGAGCCGTTTTGCCGTAGAGTACTTCCGCGACAAAACGATCTACGGCTGGAAGTGGGGCATCTACAACTACGCTATCATCATCTTCCTCGGCGTCCTGCCCCTATTCCTCACGGTCAGGCACTATTACTTCTGAACTGACCGCCATCGTCGTCAGTTCGTTCACGCGTCCACCGGGCTTGCACTCTAACGAGTATGAGCCCGGTTTTTCGTAGCGAAGTCGAGCTTAGCTCGGCTGAGCGGAGACCCCGGTCGCAACCGGGGCACCAAAAACCTATCAACAATTAACAATTAGCTATCATTCTATACGTCTCCGCCAACCTCCGTATCATCTCACCTCTTTCAAACTGCTCTACTGTTTTCCTGGCATTCAAACTTAATTGCATATTTTCAGAATTCCGTATTTTCAATATCTTCTCCGCCATATCATTTGGCGTCCAGTCACAAAAATACCCATTCTCACCTTCCTTAATTATATCTAGCATAATCCCAACCCTAGTCGTTACCACTGGCACTCCGCAAGCCATCGCTTCCAAACAAACCCTAGGTCCGCCCTCATTCAAGCTCGGCATAACAAATATCCTGGATTGATTATAAATCTTTGCCACATCCTCAATACCTGGCAACCAGCCCAAAAAATCTATACAACCCTCTAACTTATAACGTTTAACTAATAACTTATAACTTTCCGCTTCCGGTCCGTCGCCCACGATAACACACTTAACATCCTTACCACGGTCTTTTAATATTTTCACCGCTTTAATAATCATCTCCACATTCTTATTCTTTGCCAAACGTCCAGCAAAAACCAAATCATATTTCTTCTCAACATCCATCGGCTTAAAAATATCCGTATCAATATACATAGATGATGCATAATGCAATTTTGCCTCGCTTACTCCCAAACCTCTTAAAAACTCTGGCACTTGTTTTTTATTAACAATCCGAAC
>JABMQE010000096.1 GCA_013203415.1 Candidatus Falkowiibacteriota bacterium
GATATTAATTGGGTTAAAAATAGCTTAGCAATCTATTAATCTAAGTGCTAAACCACTAGATATACTATTATATATTATTATAAAAATTTGTCAAGTCCTTCGTACTTTATACTTCATCCTTCCCGCTAGGCCTTGAGCTTGTCGAAAGGATACTTAACCCCAAAACCAGCCACCAAACCATCACTCCAAAATAAAAACTCCAAAAATAATGGTCAAACAACGATAATATAAAAATCACCAGCATCACCAACCCGTAGGCGGGCAAACGTTTGCCCGCCTTCAAGGCCTTCAAGGCGATAAATAAAAAAATCAAACCAAACAAAATCACACCCAAAATCCCAATCTCCCCCCACACAAGCAACCAAACATTATGCACTGGCTGATAATCCCAGGCATTCTTCTCTGCTATCCCTCCTTCCTTGCTTAAACCCATATAACCTTCCATACCAGCCGAATCGAATATTGTCCGCAAATCCGCATCATACAAATATAAAGTATAATTCCCCAAACCTGCTCCCCTTAACCAATTCTTTGTTATTACTTCTTTTGCCTCTCTGTATGCCCCCTTCCTTTGCTCTATAGATTTCGTCTCCAATCTCCCCTCGCCTTTCACCCTCGCCAAAAACGGTTCGCGAAAAGCCAACCCAAACATTACCGTAATCAAAACCGCAATAATTAAAAACTTCGCACCAACAACGCTTCCCAATTTATCTTTTTTTAATAAATTAATAAACCAATAAATTAATAAACTAACAAAAAACGCAATCCACGCCCCTCTTGAAAAAGTCGTAAGCAATCCCGAAAACATCACCACAAAAAACAACATCAAAACCATAGCCGAAAAACCTCGCTTTGTTTCTTGGCTTCCCCATTTTGCAACTAACGTTCCATAAACTGATTCGTACAGCCCAACACATAAAATCAAACCAATCACCAGCCAACCCCCCAAAATATTCGGATGGGGCAAACTCCCATACGCCCGAAGCCATCGCCGTAATTCTGTCCCCACCACGCTCACTCCATTATCCATCGGCCATTGAGTAGCCATCCCCAACCATTTATTGCCCGCCACATGCTGGGCTAAAAACTGCCAAACCCCAAGTCCTGCCTGCAACCCGCCGGATAAAACAATCATCCAGGCAATTTTCTTTCTTCCTACCCCAGAAGAAAAAATCAGCCAAAAAAACAAAAACCCTTCGAGCAAAACCCCAAACTTATAAAGCGCTAAATCCGAATCAGTCGCCCAAAAAATCGATAAACACGAAACCACAAAAAACAAAACAATAAAATATCTCAAAAAACCCCTATCACCCTTATTCCCCTTATCTCCTCTATCACCCCCGATTCGCACCAAATTCAAAACCACCAACACCAAAAGTAAAATCTCCGTCCCATACAAGCTAAACGTTCCATACTCTAAATAGCCGCCAGCCACCTCGCCCATCTTCCACATCAACCGCACTTGCCACGGCAATAAAAAAACGAGGAGATAAATCCCCCATTCGATAACTCTGGCTAACATATTCTTTTTGTTCATTCTTGTTCTGTTATATTAAACCCGTATTTGCAAAATATATTTATTGGTTTACTACGCTCGTCGAGCTAAGCTCGACTTCGCTTTTATTGATTTATTAATAAACCAATAAACTAATATCAGCCAAAGGCTGCCTGCCCGCCTCTGGCGTGGACCAGCCTCTGGCTGGAATTAATAAATACAAACTCACTAAATAAAACTGTCAGGTCTATACTCTGGAAGTGCTCTTTCGTGGAATTTCATAACTCGGTCATTCACCACCACCTTATCATTATCTTCATGAATCGCCGAATCTTTATTCCTCATCATCCGT
This sequence comes from Candidatus Falkowiibacteriota bacterium, assembly GCA_013203415.1. Lineage (GTDB taxonomy): Bacteria > Patescibacteriota > Patescibacteriia > UBA2591 > JABMQE01 > JABMQE01. The sequence goes on from JABMQE010000096.1 coordinate 1,848, forward strand.
TTAAGCTGAATCTTCCTTAAAAAAGGGCTCCCTGCCCAACCAGAAAAAAATATTTCAAAAAATCTCCTTGCCTTCCTGCTCCACTCGCTGTCCCTAATCACCCCGCTCTCCGGTATCCACCACTCTCTTGCCTTTGGTAAAAAAATTTTTATCCATTCATTCTCCAGGAAGAATCTTCTGTATGTCTTGTCAACATCAAAAATCGGCGCGATCAGATTCATCCATTGATAAAGATACATATTATTTTTATCATAAAACTTCTTTATATTCAAGGCCTCGTCTGTAATATAAAAACTTAAGCATATTCTATTATCTATTTTTCTCCCATATCTCCTTACTCCCATAATCTGCGTTACCAAAGTAATTAAAAAACGGGCCAGCCAAAGCCGCCCGCCGCTAACAATTATAAACAAGTCAATATCACTGTCTTTTTTTGTGTGCAGAAAACCATTATTATTACACAAAGCAATCATCCTAACAAAAGGCACAAACCTTAATATCTTAACCACCCCTAAAGATTTTTTCCATTTTTCTACTCCAAAATTCCTCCTCTCCTGCCTCAAACTCACTAATTCCTCCCTGCCCCGCAAAAAATAAAAACCGTCTTTCTCTTCTATTTTATCAGCCAGCCGTTGTAATAGCTCAACCACATCTAACACCTTACATCTCGCATCCAACTTATAACCCCACAACCAAACCTCTATCAAACTCAATGGATAATCAAAAATATCATAGTAAGTTATCAGGGTTAATATGGTTCTTTCTAAATCCGACATATATTACATTAAAGTTAAAATTCGCAAAACCACATCCTTAAGTTTCAAGTTTTAATTTTTAAATTTCAATCAAGTTTTATTTGCCTAAATTTTAATTTTTATTTCTTGTCGTCATTAAAAATTTAAACTTAAAACTTTCAAACACTCTTCCTCAACCACTGACCAGTATAAGACGATTTTACCTTCATAACCTCATCCGGCGTCCCCGAAGCCACCAAATATCCTCCCCTGCCCCCTCCCTCTGGCCCCAAGTCCACCACGAAATCCGAATTTTTTATAACATCCATATTATGCTCAATCACCAAAATTGTGTTTCCCTTGTCCACCAATTGATGTAAAACCTTTAACAACCTGTCCACATCTGCAAAATGCAAACCAGTTGTCGGCTCATCCAAAATATAAAGTGTTTTCCCTGTCGCTCGCCTCGAAAGCTCAGTCGACAATTTTACTCTCTGCGCCTCGCCTCCGGATAAAGTCGTCGCGCTCTGCCCTAAATGCAGATAACCCAAACCAACCTCGTTTAAAGTTTTCAATTTTTGATAAATAATTGGGATATTAGAAAAAAACTTCATTGCTTCCTCCACTGTCATCTCTAAAATATCCGAGATATTCTTCCCCTTATAATGTATCTCCAAGGATTCTTTATTATACCTCTTCCCTTTGCAAACCTCGCACTCCACATAAACATCCGGCAAAAAATTCATCTCTATTTTAACCAATCCGTCTCCTTGGCACGCCTCGCATCTGCCCCCCCGAACATTAAAGCTAAACCGACCGGCTTTATATCCTCTTATCTTTGCTTCCGGCACTTGGGTAAATAAATCTCTTATATATGTAAAAACACCAGTATATGTTGCTGGGTTGCTCCTGGGCGTCCTTCCAATCGGCGATTGGTCGATATTAATCACTTTATCAACATTTTCTAACCCCTTTATCTCTTTATGCTTGCCTGGTAAATCTTTAGCTCCATAAAACTTATGCGCCAATGCTTTTGCTAAAATCTCTATCATTAAAGTAGATTTCCCGCTTCCCGAAACTCCGGTTATGCAAACAAACTTGCCCAAAGGAATCCTAACATCAATCTTTTTAAGATTAAATGCTTCTGCTCCTAAAACCTCCAAAAATTTACCATTACCCTTTCTAATTTTATCTCTGCTTTTAACCTCCATCTTCCCGCTCATATATTTTCCTGTCAAAGAATCCTTATTTTTTAAAATCTGCGCTAAATTACCTTCTGCAACTATCCTTCCGCCATGCTCCCCTGCGCCTGGCCCAACGTCTATAATATGATCCGCTGCTCTTATTGTCCCTTCATCATGCTCTACCACAATCACCGTATTCCCAACATCCCTTAAGTGCTTTAAGGTCTCAATCAACCGCTCATTATCTCTTTGATGCAAACCAATCGTTGGCTCATCAAGAATATAAATAACCCCGGTTAAAGCCGACCCAATCTGCGTTGCCAACCGAATCCTCTGCGCCTCTCCGCCGGATAGCGTATTTGCTGCCCGATTCAAGGTGATATAATCCAAACCCACGTTTTCTAAAAACGAAAGTCGGTTTACGATCTCTTTTAAGATTTGATTTGCTATTTTTAAACCACGCGCCGATAATTCTAAATCTTTTTCAAAAAACGCCTTCCCCTCGCCAACTGTCTTCCCTGTCACCTCCGCTATACTCTTCCCCCCAACCGTCACTGCCAAAACTTCTGGTTTTAATCTTTTCCCCCCACATTTCGGACAAATCTTAATCCTCATATATTTCTCTATCTCGCTTCTAATATAATCCGATTGTGTTTCGCGATACCGGCGTTCAAGATTCGGAATCACTCCTTCATATTTCATATCTGCCTCGCCCTCAAATTTATCCGAAGCATAATCTATAGTATAACGTTCATTTCCTGTTCCCTGCAAAATTATATCCAATTGCTCCCGAGTATAATTTTTAATCGGCTTATCAAGCGAAAACTTATGCGCCTTGCTTACTGCTTTAAGAATCCTAAAATACCAACCCTGATTCGCCGCCGTGCTCGACCAAGGCCTGATTGCTCCCTGCTCAACCGTCAAATTCTTATTTGGTATTATCAGCTCTGGGTCAACCTCTAACTTTACCCCAAGCCCGGTACATTCCGGGCAAGCCCCATAAGGCGAATTAAAAGAAAAACTTCTTGGCTCTAATTCCGGCAGATTTATATCACATTTCGGGCAGGCAAAATGCTGGCTAAATAAAATATCCCTGTTCTCATCCACCGAATAAACAACTACCAAACCATCTCCCAAATCCAAAGTTGCCTCAAGAGATTCACTCAAACGTGATCTGTCTAGCTTGCTAGGATTACTTTTTACTTCCAACCTATCAACAACCACATCAACCGAATGTTTTTTCTTTTTATCAATATCAAGGTCAACCGCCTCCTCTATTGGATAAAAATTATTATCAATTCTAACCCTTACATACCCTGCCTTCTGAATCTCTTCCAAAGTATTCTTATGCTCACCCTTTTTATCCCGAATCACCGGCGCCAACAACATAATTTTCACTGGATTAGACTTATCGGAGCGAAGCGGTCGAAGACCTTGAGTCGCATCGAAAGGAGACCCTGCCGTTCGAGGCCCTGAGGCCCTCAGGCCCGAATGGGAGCTTGTCGAAGGGGCCAATCCAAACACCCTCTCCACAATCTGGTCAATCGTCTGCTTAGAAACCTCGTCCCCGCATTTTGGACAATGCACAATGCCAACTCGAGCAAACAAAAGACGGAGATAATCATAAATCTCCGTTATTGTTCCAACTGTCGAACGCGGATTATGGCTTACGCTTCTTTGGTCTATTGATATTGCCGGCCCTAATCCATCAATGCTATCAACATC
>JABMQE010000097.1 GCA_013203415.1 Candidatus Falkowiibacteriota bacterium
TCAACAACCTCCCAAACAAGGTGATGAAGACCTTCTTTGGCAGTGTTGCCGATATACATGCCGGGGCGCTTTCTTACGGGGTCTAAGCCCTCTAGAACTGTGATTTGTTTGGCGCCGTATTCTGATTTTGGTTGGGTTTCTTTTGGCATAGTGTCGTTGTCACTTGTCACTAGCAACTAGTCACTAGGGGTGATTTGAAGACGTTTTTGCAAAGACCCTAGTTACGAGTGACTAGTGACGAGTGACTAAATTAAAATATAGACCGGCTTTTGGCCTATCTATATTTTAGCAAAAAAATGAGTAAAAGACAAGGGATTAATCCCTTAATTTTGCCTTAAATTTCTCTTCTAACTTACTAACGACTTTTTCAAATATTTTATCCACTTCTTTGGCCTCGAGAGTTCTATCCGGAGCGCGGAAGGTTATGTGGAAGGCAAGGGAGCGCTGGCCGGCTGTGATGTTTTTGCCGGTGTAGACATCAAAGAGTTCAACTTCAACTATTAGCGGGCTTACGGCATTTATGGCTTCTGCGATGTCTGAATACATATTGCCTTGGCTAACTATTATTGCAACATCGCGAGTGACAGAGGGGTAAATGGGGAGTTCTGTAAATTCTGTTGTTTTTTGTTTGGGGAGGTTGGCGAGCTCGGTGAAGTTGAGTTCGAAAACACCGACTTGGGAGGCAAGCTTAAGCGCAGTGCGAAGAGAGGGGCAAAGTTCGGAAACATAACCTAAAGTTTTATTATTTGATTTGATTTCTAAAAGGCGTTCCCATTCGGCCCAGTGGACTTTAACTTTAGTTGGCACGAGTTGGATATCAATGTCAATTTCTTGGGAAAGATTTTCTATTGCCGATTTTATTTCTTCGAAAACATTGTTGCCGACAATAACACCGCTTAGGAACTTATCTTGGCAGGGTAAAAATTCTTTATTTGAGAGATCGGTGTTGAATTTATTTCGCATTTTCGTAGTTTCGCATTCTTTTCGTAGTTTCGCATTAATAAAGACGCGGCCGATTTCAAAGAGTTTGAATTCGTTAATATAACGAAGATTGTCTTTTATGTTTTTAGCTAGATTTATAAGGAGGGACGGGCGAAGATGGGACTGCTCCGGAGAGATTGGATTTTCGAGTTCGATTAAATCGGTTTGCTTAAATCCAAAATGGGTAACGATTTTAGGGTCGATGTAAGCATAGTTTTCGACTTCTTGAAAGCTGAAACCAGTGGTTAGGATATTTTTTATTTGGCGCTCTAGCTTGCGTTCGGTGTTTGTCTTCGGGGGGGTGAGTTTGACATGGGGCATTTCGGGTTTTAGATTTTCGTAGCCGTAGATACGGGCGACTTCTTCGATTAGGTCTTCTTCTATTGTGATGTCGCGGGTTGCACGGAAGGGAGGAATGCTGATAGTTAATTGTTTATCGTTGATAGCTGACGTTTTGAAACCCAAGCTTTCGAGAATTTGTATGACTTTTTGGGGTGCGATGTCTTCGCCGACGAGGCGGTTGAGGTAGTCGAGATTAAGGGTGATGACGTTCTTTTTAGGTTTGTAGGTGCCGGCGTCGATGATGGAGGAAGTGATTTTGGCAGATGGAATTAATTCTAGAATTAATTCTAGAGCACGATTAATACCCTCTTCGGCGAGTTCGGGTGGTAATGCTTTTTCGAAACGGATGGAGGCCTCGCTTCTAAGGCCGGTTCGGGTTTCGGTGCGGCGAATGCCACTAGCTTCAAAATTGGCTGATTCGATAATTATTTTTTTTGTTGAATCATTGATTTCCGAATTAGCACCACCCATAACGCCGGCTAAAGCCACTGGCGCTTCCGAATCAGCGATAAGCAAGTCGTCTGAGTCGAGGGTGCGGATTTGATCATCCAGGGTTTTTATTTTCTCGCCACGTTTAGCGGTTCTAACTATGATTTTATGATTTTTAATATTATTGTAATCGAAGGCATGCAAAGGTTGACCGAGTTCCATTAGAACATAATTGGTGATGTCTACGATGTTATTGATGGGGCGAACACCGACAGCTTCTAATTGTTTTGCCAGCCACATTGGCGACGGCTCAATTTTAATGTTGCTGACAACGACGCCGAGATATCGGGGGCATTTTTGGTTATCTTTTATTTCAACAATTAACTTATCTTTTTTAGATGTTGGATGTTTGAGGTTGGATGTTTGAGGTTTTAATTTCGCTCCTGTTAGAGCGGCGACTTCGCGGGCCAGGCCATAATGAGACCAGAGATCTGGGCGGTTAGTTAGTGATTTGTTTTCGATTTCGATGATGGTGTCATCAAGAGAAAGGGCCGAAGCTAATGATTTGCCAATTTTTAGCTTTTTAACATCTGATAGGTTGATGATATGATATTCACTTTCCTGCGGGAAAATATTTTCTAGTTCTAGTTCGGAGGCAGAGCAGATCATACCGCTTGATTCGATTCCGCGAATTTTTGCTTTTTCCAAAACAACTGGCTCCCCTTCTCCATGCCATTTTACTTTGGCACCGACTTTGGCAAAGGCGACAAGCATGCCTTTTTTAAGATTGACTCCTCCGCAGACGACTTTTTCTTTTTTGGTTCCAATGCCGACAACAGCAAGTTTTAGTTTATCCGCGTTTGGATGATCTTCGAGTTTGAGTACTTTTCCGACGACGACATTATTAAGCAAGGCGCCCTGAGAACGGACTTCCTCGACTTCGACAGTAGACAATGTTAAAAGCTCTGCCAGCTTTTCTGGAGTTATGGACGCGGGGATATTAACAAATTTTTTAAGCCAGTTTGTGGAAATTAACATATTAAAACTGTTTTAGAAACCTTAAATCACTGCCTAAAAAATGGCGGATATCGTTTATTTTGTATTTCATCATGGTTAGGCGGGTTATGCCAAAGCCGAAGGCAAAGCCGGTATATTTTTTTGGGTCGACGCCGCCGTTTTTTAAGACAATTGGATGAACCATGCCAGCGCCCATAAATTCTACCCAGCCGGAGTTTTTGCAGACCTTGCAACCACGACCCTTGCAGATTTCGCAGGGCAAATCAACTTCGAAGCCGGGCTCGACAAATGGAAAGTAGCCCGGACGAAGGCGGGTTTTTATTTTTCTGTTAAAAATTTCGCTTAAAAAAGAATCAACAATGGCCTTAAAATTAGCAATAGAAATATTTTTATCAATCATAAGGCCTTCAACTTGGTTAAAGGTGGCGTCATGGCTGGCATCAGTGGCATCAAAGCGGAAGCAACGGCCAGGGAAAATGGCGCGGATAGGGGCGCCGTATTCTTGCATAGCGCGGACTTGGAGATTGGAGGTGTGAGTTCTTAAAACCTGGTCTTTTTTTCCTTTGATGTAAAAAGTATCTTGGATATCTCTGGCGGGATGATCTTTTGGAATATTTAGTGATTCGAAGTTGTAATAATCGCTTTCCAGCTCGGGACCGTCTAAAATCATAAAGCCCAAGGAAGAAAAAATATCCTCGAGCTCGTATTGAACGCGTGATAAAGGATGGAGATTGCCCAAGGATAATTTGCTTGGCATAGTTACATCCACCCAATCGTTTTTGGTTACTATTTTAACACCAGTAACTTGTTCTAAGCTAACTTGGGTTTCTTTTAGAGCTTGCTCTAGTTCTTGTTTGGCTTGATTGGCAAACTGGCCGGCATCTTTACGGGCATCTTTACCTAGATCTTTAAGGCCTTTAAGGACATCTGTTAGCTCGCCCTTGCGGCCAAGATATTTTTTTTCTAACTTTTTTAGGGAATCAAATGTATCCGACGATTTAATCTCGTGGATGGCTTCTTTCTTGAGTTGTGATATTTTTTCTTTCATGGTGATATAGTTTATTGATTTATTGATTTATTGCGCTCGCCCCTCGACATGCTCGGGGCTTCGCTTTTATTAATTTAATAAATTAATAAACCAATAAATTAGTAAATTTAATCTGACTCATCTGCGGCTTTAATCCTGTGTGATATAAAGAAGAATTCCAGTAATGCCAGAAATAATATAAAAATAATCAAATTCCACCAGCGAAGAACGCGAATGCCCTGCAAAAACAGGAAAAAAACAACAAGGGCGGAAAACCAGATGGCCTGGCGAAAAGCAGTGATGACTTTTTGGTTGGTAGATGCATGCGTAAGATGGCCTCGAAAAATAAGTCCGACAATGGCCAGGAGGCCGGTTAAAGCCAAGAGCAGGCTTAAGTAGAAAAGGGCAAAGCTGATGGTTGTGGCTTTGGTTGGATCGACCGCAATAACAATTAAAGCAAAGGCAAACCAACAAAGGCAATCGGCAAGGAACATTATTTTTAGATATTTTTTGAGAGACATGGATGATAGTAACTAGTAACTAGAAACTAGCAACTAGAAACTAGTTCCTACTCCATTGTTTTTATTTTAGCAAATAGGGAGATGGTTGACAAGGCGGAGGGGCGATAATTTTTAAGTTTTAATTTTTATTTAACTTCTAATTACTTAATTTTTATTGACGATTGATGTTTGACAGGTTTATTGTTTTTATGTAAAGATTAGATATCACGAAGGAGGGGGTAAATATCAAACAAGGAGAAAAGGCGATGAACAAGAAGGTGAGAGAAAAAACGGCGGCAGAGAAGCATTTGGATAAGGCACTTCTCAAGCTCGATTTTCCAGAGATGACAGTGCCTCCAGAGATGGAGAGGTTACTGGAAAAGATGAGCAACCTTGCCGAGGCCGGGGTTCATGCCAGCCTAGCGGTGCGCGAGGAGGTCAAGGCGTTGCGGGTGGCACAGAACAGGACGAATGAGTTGCTTCAGAAGATTATTAATGAACTCTGCATTATTCGTGCGAGAACGCCAACGCCATAAAGCCGCTTTTGAGAGTACGTTTAACCTTTAGACGAGCCGCGGGTCAGGGATGACTTGCGGCTCTTTTTTTAGAAGTCACTCGTCAATAGTCACTAGTAACTAGGGTACGACGACGGATATCTTAAAAAACCCTAGTGACTAGTTGCCAGTGACTAGTGACTACCCCTAATCCGCGCGATATTCACAGATTTCACGAAAGTCGCAGAACTTGCATTGCCAGCCGGGAGTGGCTTTGAAATCTGATTTTCTTATTTCTTCGATGCGAGAGAGAAGATCGATTTTTAGTTTTTCTTTATCCTTATCGCTGCCTTGAAATGAGACCGGTTTGTTGTCGTTTAAATACCAGTAAGTAAGCTTGGTTGGCTTTTGGCCCAGCACTTCTTCGGCTGCTATTTGATAAAGCAAAAGCTGTTCTTTGTCTTCGGCAGCCAATTTCTCTTTCGGGCTGCCGGTTTTGTAATCTATAAGTTCTACTCCGTCTCCTACTTTATCTAAACGGTCGATACGGCCGCGGATTGTATAATTTCCTAAGCGGAGATTAAAACTGGTTTCTAGGCCTTGAACATGGGGTATAGCATCTTTTATTTTATCATAAAAATCTTTTAGGATTTTTTTGCCTTTTTCTTTGTGGTCTTGTTTATCTTTTTTATCGCGATACCAGTCGTCTATCCAAGATTCTTCGTAGAATGCGAGGAGTTGGTCGAGTGAGGGTAATTGGGCCCCCCTTCGCTCTTCGAGCTTCGGGGGATCTCCGCTCCCCGCCTTCGCCAAGGCTTCCCCCTTCGCTCTTCGAGCTTCGGGGGACAGGTCGGCGGGTCGCTCCGAGGAGCCGAACAGAGATGATTGGGTGTTGCCTTGGTTTATATTTTGGGCGAAGAATTTCTGCAAAGTTGAATGCATAGTTAGGCCAAACGAAAAGACGGATTTTCCAAAAGTCGGGACATGGAGGATGTGGCCGTATTTATACATTAACGGGCACTTTTGGAAATTTGATAATTGCGAGTATGAAAAGTAAGTGGGTAGATGGCCCTTCGACTCGGTCGCTGACGCTCCCTCGCTCAGGGTCTCCGCTCGTCGAGCTGAGCTCGACTCGCTCCGAGGGCTTTGTGATTCTGCTTTCTCTGACAAACCTAATTCAAAGAGAAAGCGGGAGAGTTTTTTGGCCCGCGCGCCGCCATAGTCATCCGCAGCTGTGAAAAATAATCCTTGCTTGGCGCGGGTCATGGCGACATAGAAAAGGCGGCGTTCTTCCTCTAAATGAATATCGCCTTCTGGCAAAATTTCTTTTACTAATTCGTCTGGGACACAGATTGGGTCGTGGCGTTCTATTGTTGGAAATCTTTTGTCAACAAGGTTAACGATGAAAACATGTTTGAACTCGAGCCCTTTAGCGCCATGAACTGTCATGATTTTTACCATGTCTGGTCCGACATCAGCATCAAATTGAAGTTTGCCAGAATCGCCTGCTTCTATTTCTAAATTTATTTCTGGCATAAAATCGTGAAGTTTTGGATCTAAGCTGGCCTGTTCGAATTTTTGGATGCGTTTATAAAATTGGTTTAAATAGTTAAGTTGTTCGTTTGCGTGTTGGTCATCTTTTTTTATTAAATATTCTTCAAGGCCAATATCTTTTATAATATTAACATAAAGTTCGCCAATGTTTTTTTCTTTGGCTAGTGAGGAGTGTTTTTCTATAAACGAAAGCAGGGATTGGACCTTTTTGACACTTTCTTCGCTTATGCCGGAGATGGCAGAAATTTTCTGGAGCGCCTCGAAAAGCGAGTCCGCAGATTTGTAGCAATAATAAGTGAGCTTTGATTGGTCGGCTGGAGAAATTTTGAAGATTGGGGAGTTTAGCATTCTATAGAGAGCGGCGCCTTCGTGATAGTTGTCTAAGAGCTTTAGATAGGCCAGAATGTCCATAATAACCGATTTGGTGTAAAGGCCTTTTGAGGCAAGGAACTGGTATGGAATTTTGGCGTTGGCAAGGCCTCTAGAAAAAGCATCAGCCATGGAATTGGCTCGGATAAGGATGGCAAAGTCGGACCAAGAGGATTGGGTGTCATCACCTTTTTTACCACCCGGAAGGCGACCAAACGTTTGGTCGCCTTCA
>JABMQE010000098.1 GCA_013203415.1 Candidatus Falkowiibacteriota bacterium
ATTCCATATATTCCAGTCACCGATTCAAACGGCGCTACCACCGAGCTGTTTTCTATAATCACCGGCACTTCGTCCGGCTTTTCCGGAGGCGGTAGTTTTTCAACCACCACGCTATTTTTTGTTATTTTTAAAAGTTGCTTTGTTATCTCGGAAAGTTTTCCTTCTTCCACCCAAGCATCAAGAATAATAACTCTCCTTGTTGCTAAAAATTTCTCCCTTGCTACAAATTTTTCTTTTTCCCATGTCAAAAAGTCAAAAACAATTTGCAAATTTTTATATTCTTTTCCTAATTCTTTTGTCTTTTTTTCAAAATCTCTAAGCTTCTGCTCTCCGTTTTTTATCTCGCCATCAACTTTTGCTAATGCTTCGCCTGCTCTCATCTCGGAATAGGGGAGTTCCACTCGGTCAACTTTGTTTTTAGATAAAACCTCGTCTAAGTCCTTCTCACGTTCCTTCTTAAAGTTCACGACCAAATACGCGCTTTTCTCATCCTGTTCCAAAACTCTAACTTCGGTCTCCCTAACTTTCTCTCTTAACTCATCTTGCAAAGGTTCGATATTGGCTAAACTGATTATTCCTAAAAAAGTTCCAGTGGTTTTGGTTTCCACTTCCTTCTGCGCTATCTCAAACTTTTGCCAAGGGGATAATGCTTTTTTCTCACCTCTTAATTTTAAAAGTTCATTTTTTGTTTGATTAATATCATTTTCAATATTTTGCACATCCCCAGTCAAACCCCGAAAATCAAACTTCCCTACTAATTCCTCCACCTTCTCTCTTCCCATCTTTATCTTTTCCGGCGCTAACTTTTCCCATAACGTCTTCTTCTCTTCTGGTTTGTAAGAACTTAAATATCTAAGAGCAAAATCAATCCCAGCTAAGTCATAATCAATTTTAGAGCCAATCGATTTGTCAGAGTCGCTTTTTTGCTCATCAGGCTTCTTTATCTGGTCGATTTGCGCCACCCCCTCATCTGCCAGCCAATCCAATATCTTCTCTTCATATTTCTTTAAGGAAACTATGTTAATTTTAATTATAGGGATTATTGCCATCGCATTACATTGTTACATTGTTAAATTGTTAAATTGTTAGGTTCGGCGTAAATAGCAATGTAACCATTTAACAATGTAACAATAAATACGTCATTTTGTCAGACAATCAATTACTAAAGAAGCAGCTTTTTCCATTCGCTCACCACCAACATCATCCAACTTCTCCATCACCACCCCTTGCTCTTCTCCTGCTATTTTTTCATAATCTTTGATTGCTGTATCAGTTTCTTTTTTTATCTCTTCCATCCTTGGCTGTAATTTCTCTTTTGCCACTGCCTCGCTATTTTTTATATCATCCCTGATTTTTCCCTTCTCATTCTCAACTTCAACCCGTGCTTTCTCAACAACCTTCTTGGCCTCTTCTTCGGCTTTTTTTATCTCACTTATATTATTGTCAGTCATATAGATGTAAATTAATAATCAATTTTTTTATTTTCCAAGCCAATATTTTCCACTTATCTCCCCCTTACCAAGGCCAGCCCTGAGCTTGTCGAATGGGGGGAGAACTAAATAGGGGGTAAAAATAGACAAACCATCTACATTTTATTTGGATTTGGAACAGAGAAAGTCATGATTAAATACATCCGTCCCAAACCCCTCCTTTAATTCCTCCCATTGAATTAAGGGGAGGATAACGATGAGGTCCAACAGTTGCATTTTATCTCAATTACAAAAAAATTGGACCCAACAGCTCAAGGTTCAATTTTTTGGTCCTGCACTAAAGTATATTATCAACATATTCTAATGCAGGTCGAACTGTCGCCTATATACTACACTGTCTAGAGATAAATGTCAATAATTTTTTTAATACTTTCTGTGGATTAATAATTGTGGTTATAGGGGTAGGAACGCGCCTTCCCCGCACGCTGCGGGGTATGGCGCGTTCTTGTGTTTTTTGTACAAATAAAAAGGGCCGCCAAACTGAAGTTGTCTGGCGGCCTTCCGAAGGTCCGGATGAAGTTCCCGTGGCCTTCGGTCGCAGTGAAGGGAGGTCCTACGCGTCGAACCGCCCGACAGTTACCATTTTGGATGGTCATGGGCGAAAAAGCAGAGAAGAAAGAGCACGGTCGCGACCATGCCCGCCTGCTCAACGAGACATTCCCCGTCCCGTTCGGAAGCACAAGCGGACACCCACGTCGCTTAAACTTCTAGTGGCCCCCAGTCAACATTGGCCAGCCAGCTAAGAGCTCTATCCAGCCCTCCCTCTCTCACAATGGCCGAACTCCGTCGGCCACGTTCCCGGTCTCGATCAACGGTATACGTACACGTACAGATCGGTGTTACGGTGAAGCACGGCTTCCGGCATCTGCACAATCATAGGCAGTACTCCTGTGCGCGTCCTTGAAGAACGCATGAATCCCGCGATGGGCAGCAACAGACAAGCATATTACAGGAGAAGAAACTCCTTTACCGTCATATTTCCGCGTCAAGGCCAGAAGCAACTCCGGTGGGGCTTGTTTTGCCCCTTTGGGTGAAAAGTTGTTCTGCCTTGGATTTGGAAAATATGGATTCAGAAGTCCCTCCTCCTAGAGCATCACTCACGCAGCACCCATTGGGCCTCTGCGAAAAGCATAGAACAGCGCAGAGGTTATCTCTGGGCTTTCCCCCAGGCCTGGATGGCCTACTTAGGGTCTCACGTGCTGCGGCATAATCCCTCCTCCCGCGGTTTACGTGCGGCTCAGCCCGTGCAACGCGAAACTGCAAACTTATAATCCACTATATCATGCCTAATATATCTTGTCAAGAAAATTGGGGATAATTTGGGGAAAAGTTGTAATATTAAGCTAAAATTAGGTAAATTTAGTATAATTTATAAATAATATTTTTATGTACTAAAACATTTAGGCATTAGGAATAAGACCTTCGACAAGCTCAGGTTCTAGCGAGCATGAGGCATGAGGACTTTTCAAAAACGTAACCCTCATGCCTAATGCCTAATTACTCATGCCTCGCCCGTGCCTCGTCCTCCTTGACTTTTCCATCCTATCCTGCTAATTTTATATCAGCATAAGTCGAGCAAAAACCGTGATTCTCACCTTCACCGAAAGGAGGCCTTGTCTCGTTTAGTGGTCGTCAGTAAGAAGAAGCAGAACACTCACCCGCAACAAAGAAGGAGAGCAAAGTTATGGACGCGACACGCAGAATTTGGGTAGCCCTGGACGCAGAAAAACCCAGGGCGCTCGAAGTTGTCGAGGCAGTCGAAGGGCACCCTGCTGTTCTCGGTTTCAAAGCGAACAGCTTGGTGGACGAGGAGGTCTTCCGGGATGACGGTCAAATCAAGCTTTTCGACCGGCTTCTGGAATCTGGTCTTCCCATCTGGGTCGACCTCAAGTTCCATGACGTGCCCAGGACAATCGGTCGTCGTATGCGGCCGTATGTCGAAGCAGGTGTTGGCTTCGTCACGGTTATGGCGAAGGGGGGGATTCCGATGATGATGGATGCAGTGGAGGCCGGTGGGACCGGAACCTTTGTCATCGCGGTCACAGAGCTCACGTCCCTCAGTGAGGAGGAGGTTCATCTGGGGTCTGGCCATCCAGCCAAGGCCTCGGTTATCAATCTCGCCGGCAATGCCGTGCATGCCGGGGTCGAGTATCTGGTCTGCTCTGGCCAGGAGCTGCAGGTCCTCGGCAAACAGCGGCACCTGCAAAACCTGTCGATGTTCGTTCCGGCTGTCAAGCCCAAGTGGTCACTTGCCGCCGGTGCCGACCAGAGTCGGGTGGTCACCCCCGAGCAGGTGTTCAAGGGCGGTGGCAGTGCCGCTGTCATGGGCAGTGCCATCATGGGCGCCGATGACCCCTTCGAGGCTGTCGACATGACCGCCAAGGAGATCGAGGCCATCGAGGAGGACGACGAGGATTAGGAGTCGTAGGACCCGAACTCCTCGTAGTTGTAGTGCAATACCCCGCCTTTCATTGAGAGGCGGGTTTCTTTTTATTCGAGGCATTAGGCATGAGGGTTTTCAAAAACGTAACCCTAATTACTCATGCCTCGTCTTTCTTGGAAATAAACATCTATTGTGCTAAGATACCAACATGGAAAAATCACAAGCCAACTTAAATCCAGAGCAAAAAAAGGCCGTCACTCATAAAGATGGGCCTCTTTTAATTGTGGCTGGCGCCGGAACAGGCAAAACCACAGTCATCACTCATAAAATAGCTTGGCTTATAGAACAAAAACTTGCTAAATCCAACGAAATCCTAGCCCTTACTTTTACCGATAAGGCCTCCGAAGAAATGGAAGAGCGCGTGGACAAGCTTTTGCCTTATGGTTATATCGACCTTTGGGTTTCTACATTTCATAGCTTTTGCGAAAGAATCCTAAAAACCCATGGCCTCGACATCGGCCTCTCAACCGACTTCAAACTCCTGTCAGCTACCGACCAGTGGCTTCTTATCCGCCAAAATTTAGATAAGTTTGATTTAGATTATTATCGTCCGCTTGGCAATCCCACAAAATTTATCCACGCCCTAATAAATCATTTCTCTCGCCTAAAAGACGAAGAAATCTGGCCAGACGAGTATCTGGAGTATGCCGAAAAAATTGGGTTAGATAGTGGTGTCCGAGAAGATGAGGGCGGTGCTAAATCAAAAAAGAAACTCGATATTTCCAAAAAAGAAAAAGATGAAGTAGACGAAATATCGCGTATCCACGAAGTCGCCAACGCTTATCACACATATCAGCAATTATTACACGACAGCAACTACCTCGATTTCGGTGACCTTATCAATTACACCCTAAAACTCCTGCGCACCCGCAAAAATCTCCTGTCCCAATTCCAGCGCCAGTTCAAATATATTCTAGTAGATGAGTTTCAAGATACCAACTGGGCGCAATACGAACTTGTTAAACTCTTATCAGCCGAACATAAAAATATCACTGTAGTAGGGGATGATGATCAAGCCATCTATAAATTCCGCGGAGCATCACTCTCTAACATTCTTCAATTTGAAAAAGATTTTCCTACTTGCGAAAAAGTAGTATTAACCAAAAATTATCGTTCTTCCCAAAAAATTCTAGATCTAAGCTATAAATTTATCCAGCTAAATAATCCAAACCGCCTGGAAGTCGCCCTCAAAAATTCAATCTCAAAAAAATTAGAATCTCAGGTTAAAGATAAGCCGGAAATAAAACTCCTCCATGCCAAAACTGCAGAAGACGAAGTCAAATCTGTTATTAACAAAATTATAGAGTTAAAGAACACTTCTCTCGTCGCCAATGAAGGCGCCCAAACGTTTGGGCGCC
>JABMQE010000099.1 GCA_013203415.1 Candidatus Falkowiibacteriota bacterium
CACAAGCGACATCCAGGCCTGGATGGGGGGGCCGAAAGAAGAAGAGCTCGAGGCCTTTCTCGCTGGTCAAGAGCGCTGGCAGCCGATGATGGCCAACGGAGGTATGAATATCATCAATGCCTTAACAGGCATCTGGTGGGACAGCCAGTATAGCCGCGAAGGGGCCTTAAACGATTTTCTCGAGGTGGTCCTCTGTCGCGAAATCCGCGATGAAGAATGGGATAATGCCAAAATAGCATTAGCCCGTATCGTGAATGGAACTTGAGCAACCGCGCCGTTGCCAAGGTCCAAAAAGCGTCCAGCCCTGCATTGCAGAGTTGGACGCTTTTCTCGTTATTCGTATTCGTGATTAGTGAAATTAGTGAACTGATTAGTGATGATTAGTGGTCAGGACTTCAAAAAACCAGCAACCGTTTTCGATGCTTCCTGATAGTTTTTAACCCACTTCACATTTCTCATCTTCCTAAACCAAACCATCTGTCTCTTGGCAAACTGGTGTATCGAAGTTTTCATTTTACCAAGCATCTCATCTTGCCCAACCTCGCCCTGTAAAAACTTGCTAACCCATCTATACTCAAGCCCAAAACTATCCAACCGCTTCCAGCTTATTCCCTGCTTGCGTAATCGCTTCACCTCATTAATAATTCCTTGCTTCATCCATTTATCCGCCCGCCTATCAATCAATTTATTAATCTCTTCCCGTTCCTTCTTAATCCCCAAAATCAAAAAATCAAAATCTGGCCGCTCAACCCGTCTTAATTTGGATGCTTTTTCTTTTCCTATTAAACAAATCTCAACCGCCCGAACCACTCGGCGCTTGTTTTTTTTGTCAATTTTTTTGTAAGTCTCAGGGTCTAATTTTTTAAGCCGTGTCAAAAGTCGAGCTAGGGGAGTCGCCTCTAATTTCTTCCGCAAAGCTTTATCCGGCTTCGCCCCAGCCAGATTAAACCCTTCTACTAAAGCCGAAATATAAAGCCCAGTCCCGCCAACAATTATCGGCACCTTGCCCCGCTTATGAATATCCGCTATCGCCTTCTTAGCCATAACCAGCCACTTCGCCGCATTAAACTCTGTCTTCGGGCTAACAACATCAATAAGATGATAAGGTACTTTAATATTTTTTGATATTGAAAATTCCGCGAGGTCCTTGCCAGTACCTATATCCATTCCTTTATAAACTTGTCTCGAATCCGCAGATATAATCTCGCCCGAAAACTTAGAAGCAATCCTAACCCCCAACCGCGTCTTCCCAGTCGCCGTCGGCCCCAAAACAACAATAATTTTGTTAGGAATCTGCGTCATTAAAAATTAAATAAAACTTAAAAATTAAAACTTAAAACTTTACTTCACAAACCTGGAAGCATCTCCCTCGTAATTTTTTGTCTTCTCCATCAATTTTCTCTGGGCGCTAAAACCAACCTGCTTGCTAGCAAGTTTTTTCTTTTTCTCGTCTCGTTTTTCTGCCTTTAATTTTTTGTTTTCACTCATATGATTAATTTTTAATTATTTCTCCTTCTAAACCAAACTCACTCGCCTTAGTTATCTTCACCTTCACAAACTCACCAACCAACTTCTCATCCCCCCCAAACCTCACATTCTTAAACCCCTCTGTCTTCCCAACTAAAAATTGTTTTTTTGTTTTTCCCCGCCCTGAGCTTGTCGAAGGGTTGTCTTTTTGTTTTTTCGAAACTACCAAAACCTCCATCGTCTCACCCACCAAACGTCGATTATTCTCCAAACTAGTTTTTTTAAGTATATCCATAAGCACCCGTTCCCGCCTCTTCTTCTCTTCCCTTGTCACATCATCTTCCATCTTAGCTGCCGCAGTTCCCGGTCGCGGAGAATACTGCGCAATATACGCCATACCAAACTTTACTTTTTTCATCATATCTGCAGTTTCTAAAAACTGTTTTTTTGTCTCACCCGGAAACCCAACAATAATATCAGTCGAAATACTAGCATCTGGTATCGTCTTCCTAATCTTTCCAATCAATCTTACATACTCACTTTTAGTATACTTCCGATTCATCTTTTTGAGAACCGCTGTGCTACCCGATTGAATCGGCAAATGAATATGATTACAAATTTTCTCCGCCCCAGCAACTACTTTAATCAACTCATCCGTAAAATCCTCCGGATGGCTCGTCACAAACCGAATCCAGAATTTAGCTGGAATTTGAGCAAGGTCTTTAAGTAGTTGAGGAAAATCAATTATTTTTTCATTTTTAATTTGTGTTTTTGATTTTTTATTTTTTATTTTTGATTTTGAGCGATAGCGATTCACATTCTCACCAAGCAAAGTAATCTCCTTATACCCTTGCTTAATCAACCCCCGCACCAGAGCCACAACCTCCTCCGCTGGCCTCGACTTCTCTCTGCCTCTCGTATACGGCACAACACAATACGAACAATAATTATCACATCCCGTCATAATCGGCACCCACGCTTGAAATTTCGAGCCCCGTTTAGGCTCAATCCCCAAATATTGGCATTTATTATCGTCGTCCCTCATGCCTAATGCCTCACCTGTCCTGAGCAGAGTCGAAGGATGCCTAATGCCTTTTAAAATTTTCCCAATCTCCGTAATCGGTAAGATATGGTCAAATCTCTTAGCGAGTTTAACACGGTCAAACCCCAAAACACACCCCGTCAAAATCGTTTTAGCAGGCAATTTGCTCCACCTCCCCGAAAGCCCATAGACACGGTCAATCGGCGACTGCCGAACCGAGCAAGCAACAGCAATAACAACACTCGCCTTTTTTTCATCATCAGTAGGGGAGTATCCTGATTTTTCCATTACTGTTTCTATCCTCTCTGCATCCGACTTATTCATTTGGCAACCAAAGACACGCAGGTGGTAATATTTAGTTTTTATTTGACTTTTCAAAAACATTAATATAAAGTAAAAGTGATTACAGAACAATGGGGTCTAGAGTCGCTCATAGTTCATCCCGAAAAGGAGGAAACCGATGCCCAGAATTAACGAAGTAACGGTTGAAACGTTCTTAGATACCTTCTGCAATCTCGAAGTCATTATCAAAGCCCAGCTTGAAAGTTGGGATTTTCCCTTTAACAACTGCGATTGGCTTCCTATGGAGGGGTGTGGTAGGGATCTGTTCCCAGAGTGCCCACGCGTCATGAAAGTTTGGGATGTTGTGTGGAATTTTGCTCGAGTAGGCGAGATTCGAAATCCTCGCTATGAAGTGTTCCATGGTTTCCAGTGCCAAACAAAGGCGGGACTCGAGATAGTAACGGCCATGGATACGCTTGGCGTGCAAGCCCTCAAAGGAGATGAGGGTCGGCATGTTATCATCCGTCCTCTCAAAGACGGTGTCATTATCTTGGGCGCTCCATGGCCCGTGCATGGTGGAGGTACCAATTTCGGTTACCTTCTGCACTGGCGGAAAAGGATCAACGAGGGGTTAGAGTAATCCAGTGCCTGGGTATAATCGGTCAGTGGGGCGGAGACAGCACGTGTTGTCTCCGCTTTTCTCTTTTTATAAACTTCACTATACCACATATTTGCCCAAAAGAAAAGGTATTTATTGCTTAGTCACGGGATTGCCGCGTCGCTCCCTCCGCCCCGGTGCGACCGGGTCGGGGTCGCTCCTCGCAATGGGCGTATTACCGCTAAATGTGTGCTATTTAAAACTATTTAGGTCGCAAGAAGAAGTACCATTTGAAGTAGTGACCACGTTTCTCTGGTCTTAATCCTCGATGATTTCGGTAGTGTCTTTTAAGATGA
>JABMQE010000100.1 GCA_013203415.1 Candidatus Falkowiibacteriota bacterium
CCAGAAATCCTGAACGAATATTAAACCAAATAAAGTTTACTAATAATTTGAGTGAAGTATTTGGTGGCAGAAAACCAAACCAAGAAGACCTAAATGGACTTCCGCCATGGGCCTTGGCCGGGCTTGGCTTTAAAGTTTCAGGCAACCGTTACTTGACAAAGTTTGGCTTGCCCTTAGAAGAGTTTGTGGAGCGATTAAATAAACCATTGGCCAGTAGTTTAGCCAGTTTAAATCCTTTAATAAAATATCCATTGGAAAGTAAGATGGGGTATGACTTTTTTAGAGAGAAAAAATTAATTGATATAAATAAAATATCACCTGCGACAGGTGAGTTGATAATAAATAAGGGACCGGATTGGTTAAAGAATGCAATGAATGTTAAAAAGATTGTTGGGACTGATGGCAAGACCAGATATTATGCCTCGCCTATTTTAAAAAAGGATATTAAAAAGGGTAAAACATATATTGACGACCACCTTTACGCCAAAGTCAGAGGTTAATTGTCAACTGTCAACTGTCAACTGTTAATTGTTAATATTATATCCATGAAAAAATACGCTATTCTCACAATACTAATTTTAATCCCTTTTCTCAACGCTTGTACTCAACCACCAGAAATCACGAATTTTGAAGAATGTATTAGCGCTGGCAACCCAGCTATGGAAAGCTATCCCCGCCAATGCATGACCGAGGATGGCCAATCATTTACCGAGGAAATCGAACCACTGCCAGAAGCATTAACTAAACAACAAGCCCAAGAAATGGCTCGCACTTGGGTCGAAGAAAACTCACCCACTTACAAGTTTGATGGTTCCAACTTAGAATTCAGGGATATTGTACCTATGGCTTGTCGCGGCTGCTATGCTTTTGTTTTTGGTTTCACATCAAAACACATCGGCTACGGCGACCGTTCAAACGAAGAAGAACTTGTCGAAATCGAAACCCCGCATAGAATCGCTGTCACCATAATAGGAGGCGAAGTCGCTAATGCTGTCACCGACACCGAGTTTAACGAGATAGCAGGGGAGATGCTCCCAGAAGAATTTATACCACCCACTGATTAAAGAAGGAATACCAAACAATAAATGTAGGCAGGCAAACGTTTGCCTGCCTACCAATAAACCAATAAATAAATAAACCAATAAATTAATCCTATGTCTACCCAAAAACATTTTACCGAAGAACAAGCCAAAGAAATCGGCAAACAACTTGGCCTCGACTGGTCTAAATTTGACGTCGAGCAACTCCGCCTGGGCATGGATGTCGAAATGGAACACGGCACAGTCGACCCCCACACCAACGTTTCCAATGACGACCCGCTCGTAATCGGCAAAATCGCGCTTGCCCATCTAAACGAATTCCCAGATTATTACACCCGCCTGCAAAAAATGGAAGACGAGGCAGAAAGAGCTCAAGAATAATTTGCAAGATGTCAGTATTTCCACCCTCACGGGTGGTCGGCCGTGAGGCCGAAAATAGGTATATCTTTTGCATGTATATCCCGAAGGCGCCCCGATTGCAACCGGAGCGTCTTTTTATAAAGAAAAACAGCCATCTGCAGTTCA
Organism: Candidatus Falkowiibacteriota bacterium; assembly: GCA_013203415.1. Taxonomy (GTDB): domain Bacteria; phylum Patescibacteriota; class Patescibacteriia; order UBA2591; family JABMQE01; genus JABMQE01. The sequence continues at coordinate 1,566 of JABMQE010000100.1, forward strand.
CACTTCTCGTTGCGTGTGAACCACAGATGACTGCTGCGTCCTCTGTACTTATCCCTCCTCGATATCGTGCGGTCAGGCAACCTTCCTGCGTTCATCTTGGCTCTTGTTCACTCGCTTCAAGCAACGTACTTGCCACCCTCCCACAAGCAAACCTGCGATAACCCCCAACACAATCAGCAGCGTGGTCTCCCAGTTCCCCAACTTCTCTGCATTCCCGCTAACCTTAATCCCAACCGCGATTGCCAGTAAGACGTGAATACCCTCGCCGAACACAAAGAAAACAATCAGCTTCTTCGCCTCCTTCTCGCGCTCCCAAAGGTCGATGGCGAGGAGAATACGAAACGCCTTGGCTACCATAAAGGTCGCCCCGAAAGTCATAATCCATTCAAACCACATATCGCACCTCCATCGTTACGGGTCAGGGACCTAGAACAACTTAAGTCCGAAGATGGCCAGAAAATCATCAACATAGACAGATCCAAAGAAATTCATCAAGAATCCGACTATGGCCCCTAATATTCCCAAATTGATCACCCAAAGAGCCCTTTTATCCTCCCTTTTCTGCTCGTAATCTCTCCTAGCGCTCTCCAGGGTTTTATACCCCAAGAGCCCCCCTCCGACCAGCATAAATGTCTCATGGAGCGACAAGAAGAAGAAAAGCCCTCTGCCTGTGCCGATAATAGGTATCAGTGTTATCAGTCCAAAAATTGCGCTGATAATCATTACTGGCGCTAGAAAACCAGATATCTTATTCAACATGTCTCATCCTCCTCGTGGTTGTGGAACCCGACTCACTCCAATGCGAAAATCCTATTCTTATATGCTTGCATTTTTTCTAATTTTTGTCAACATCGTTGGGCTTTGGTGTGGGGGTTGACAAAAAAATTTACCTATGCTAAGATACTATAATAAAGAAGTTAAACAGCCTAAAATCCTTTTTTAGTAAAAGGCCGCAAATTTTGTGAGTTTTTACTAAAAAAAGATAAAAAGGGCTGTTTTTTGGTCTTTAACCCCAAAAATATGAAAAATCAACCAAGAAAACCAAGCCGTTACCATTGCGCCATCTGCAACAAAAAGGTAGCAACAGCCAATCTGGCCTATGTTCGCGAAGATAACCCCCATGGCCCCCGCCTTTGCCAAGCGCATGCAGTAATAATAAACGAACATTTTTCAGACGGCCTGATTACAACCTTAAAATTAGTCATCATCAGAAAAAGATTAAGAGAGCAGGGCCATGATGTTGATGCTGTTAACAGGCGTTTATCCATATCAATAGAAAAAGACCAAAGCTCCGAAATTCTTTCCCAAATATTTTCCAGATAATTTTGGCAATCAATCTTAGTCCAAGGGTTTAGCCCAAGGTTAAGATTGGTTGCTAAGGGGCAGCCAAACTGTTTGAGGGGCAAGTGCTTATGTGCTTGTCTCTCAATACACATTCGGGCGGTAGGTTTAAGGGGACAGCTGTACAACTTCTTTATTTTCTTTCATTCCAATTTTCCCCACCTACCGCCTCCCTTCTTTTTTAGAGCCCAAACACGGGCTTTTTTATTTTCTTTTTTTAAGGTATAATAAAATTATATAATTAATTATATAATTAATCACGTAATCTGCTATAAATCTGATTTAATCTGCTGTATCATGTCTAAACCAAAAACCTTAATAATC
>JABMQE010000101.1 GCA_013203415.1 Candidatus Falkowiibacteriota bacterium
AGGCACCAAAGAGCAAGCAAATAATATTGTTAAAAAAGCCGCTCAAAATTGCTCCATGCCTTATGTAACTAATCACTGGGTTGGCGGTTTGATTACTAATTTTAGAGAAATCCAAACCCGTATCAAACATCTAAAAAAATTGGAAGATGACAAAGAACGTGGCAAGCTCAAAAAATACACTAAAAAAGAACAGGCTGATTTTGATGACGAAATCAAAAAATTAAACAATATGTTTGGTGGCCTTAAAAAAATCGAAAAAGCCCCTGACGCCATTTTTATTGTGGATCTCAAAAGAGAAAAAACTGCTGTCCGCGAAGCTCGCAAAAAAGATATCCCTATTATTGCTATGGTAGACACCAATGTTAATCCAGAACTCGCCGCCTACCCAATCCCTGCCAACGACGATGCTGTCAAATGTTTAGAACTAATTATCAATTCCGTATCCGAAGCCATCAAAGAAGGCGGGGCCGCTGTTGATAAGGGTGGTGAAGTTGATAAATAGTTATCATTTAGCGGTGTCGGTGTCGTGTTGACGTATCGTTTAGCGGTATGGGCGTCGTGATTCGTATAGTTACGATTAACGAAACCGAATCACCATACCGATACGAACTTCGACACCGTTTACCCTCTCACAACACCTCGTATCAAATCAATAAGCTAAAAAATAATAAAAAAACTATGCCAAACCTAGACCTAATTAAACAACTCCGCTCCCAAACCGGCGCCGGCATGATGGAAGTAAAAAAAGCTCTTGGAGAGTCAGGTGACGATATAGGTAAAGCCGTTGAAATTCTTCGTAAATCCGGCGCAGCCAAAGCCGCTAAAAAAGCCGACCGCGCTACTAGCGAAGGTCTTATTGATATTAAAATTTCCTCTGATAATAAAAAGGCCTCCATTATCCAAATCAACTGCGAAACTGATTTTGTTGCCAAAAATGATACCTTCATAAATTTCGTCTCAGATCTTTCGGGCAAAAATTTAGAGTCAGGCACCGCCGAAACTGAATTCAACTCCCGCAAAGAAGACCTGGTTTTAAAAATCGGTGAAAACTTAACTTTTGGTAATGCCGAATTCATTGAATCAGATTATGTTGCCGGCTATTTACATTCCAACAAAAAAGTTGGCGCTATTGTAGCGTTCTCAAAAGAAGTGCCAGAGGAATTGGCTCATGACATTGCCATGCATGTCACTGCTGCCAACCCTTCTTCCACATTATTAAAACCGGTATATTGTATCTTGTAATGGTCAAGAAATTCAGCAGTACCTGTAACAGGAATACAACCTACACTTATCATTCTGAGATCATCAATACTACTTATTTCCGATTTAAGCTTATTTACTGTCAGGTTGGATGATATGCTTGCCGTAAGACTGGATATCAGGATTACAGCCGTAAACATCCATATCATAGAAAATATCCTTCCTAAAGGTGATTTGGGCGCTTTGTCTCCATATCCAACTGTAGCCATGGTTACCACTGACCACCAGATACCGTCGCCTATGCCTTTTATTCCTTTATGAAATTGTTTTGAATTGTGTTTATGTTCAGAAAGCCAGACAATAAAGCCAAATATCAGGATAATAAGAAAAAGGGGTATAATAACTTTCAGAAAGCCAAAAGAAAAAATATTTGAAAGGACAGATAAAAGGGTATTATATTTTTCAGCTTTAGTAGCAAAAGCAAGGTTTGTAATATAAAATGGTTGAGTAAAGCCAAATTTTTTCATTCTGGAAGCAGTAACTGTAAATGGAAAGATAGAAATATCAACATCGCCCTTTTCAACTGCCTGCAATAATTCCTGAAGGTTATATTCCTTGGTTGAATAGTCAATATTCAGGGAATCAGCAATTTTATTCCAAAGATCAATACATACCCCTGTGTACTGATTATTGTTTTTAATTATAAAAGGTGGTAATACCTGAAAGCCGACTTTTAATTCCTGATTTGCGGAATTAGCATTTAAAACAGGCAACAACAACAAAATGATTATCAGTTGTATAATATAGCGTTGAGTTTTCATATTTATTATTATTTTAGATTTGCTAATATTTCACAAATATACTTTTTTCTTAAGAAATTTATCCTAAATAGCAATGTATTGAACAAATAAAATTGATATAAAGAAATTTTTGCTATTAATAAATGAA
>JABMQE010000102.1 GCA_013203415.1 Candidatus Falkowiibacteriota bacterium
AACAAAAAATACCGCTTCTACTCCTTCGGCGACTCCATGTTTATCAAGTAATTTACCCTGAAGGCGGGCAAACGTTTGCCCGCCTACCGCGAATTTGAAAAATTTAATACATCCCCCCAATCTCGCCCAAAAACCATTGACTTTCCCCGTCAGACATGATATAATGATAATAGGAAAGAATAAAAGACCTAGTATAAAGCTAGGATTTTTTTGACCCATGATAAAACAACTTTTAGATAAAATTAACACCAGACAAATATTAGACAAACTGGTAATTTTGCTAATCTTAGCCAGTTTTGTTAATATTTTAGTACCTTATCACAGTGTTTTGGCAAAAGAGACGATTGCCAATGACAACCGTGCTAATTTAGGTATTATGCGCCAAACCAAGCTTTTTAATCCTGATAAAGTCCCGGTAACACATGAAGTCGCCTGGAGCCGTTATATTACCGTTACCGCCTATAACTCCGAAGTCGGACAGACCGATGGCAGTCCATTTACCACTGCTAACGGCTCAATTGTTCATGATGGCGTAATTGCAGCCAATTTTCTGCGTCATGGCACAAAAGTCCGCTTTCCCGAGTATTTTGGCGATAAAATCTTTGAAGTAAAAGATAGAATGAACCGCCGCTATTATTACAGAGCTGATATTTGGATGGAAGATAAACCCGTAGCCAAACAATTCGGCCGTAGGACTTTAAAAATAGAAATTCTTAACGAAATACCTCAAGAGTCACCAGAACTCACTCAAGCCAAATAAAAAACTATTACCACACTTTAGTGTGCAAAGAATAAAACTCAAAAACCCGCTTCTTAAGCGGGCTTTTTGATTTTATGGAGGCCACGACCGGAGTCGAACCGGTGAATAACGGTTTTGCAAACCGTCGCCTTAACCACTTGGCTACGTGGCCTCATGATTATAAGATTATCAGATTTTTTGAATTTTATCAACAAAGTAGGCTGGGTTTGCAAACCCAGCCTACAAATTTAGAAATTATATGATGATTTTAATTTGCTTGTGACAATTCTGTGGATTCTTTTGGAACTTCGTTTAGAATCTCTATTTTTAGAGTCCTGCGGCCGAATTGTTTGGCAACTGGTTTATCATCCATCCAAATATCAGCGCGATAATAATAACGTGGGTTCATTCTATCTTTTACTTCGAAGATTTTATCGCCAAAATACTCGGGAAAGCGGACTTTTGTGCCATGACGGAGGAAATTAGCGGCGATTACGCCATCATGGACAATTGAGCCATTTGCAGTGGTAAAAGGAGAGGCATCGGTTTGCCAGATTTCGGAAGTATAAGCAGTAACAGTAACATAACGGTTCCAAGCGACTTCATAGTCGACAGGGACGCTATCGGGGTTATAAAGCACGGCTTGGCGCATTATACCTAGATTAGCACGATTTTGGTCGGCAATGATTTCATTAGCAAAAACACTATGATATGGATACAAAATATTAACAAAGCTGGCTAATATTAGTAAAATTACCATTTTATTCCAAAAAATACTGGATTTGATTTTATTTAGCAAATAATCCATAAATTTAATTAAAAAATCCTAGATTTTGCCAGGATTTTTTTATTCTTTTCTATTATCATTATATCATATCTAAAAAAGAAAGTCAACCTTTTTTAGTGTTTTAAGGGGGATTTAGGCCTTTATAAATAATAATAAGGACATTATAACAATGCCGAGGATGATGCCGAGTAATTGGACCAAGGATTTGCGAGGATGAACCTCTTTGTGGAGCTCGGGAATGATGCCCGACCCAGCAATATAAATAAAACCGCCGGCAGTGAATGGCAAAAGAATTTGGGTGAGGTTTTCTATGCTGGAATTAACAGCCAAAATAAACAAGGCGCCCAGAACAGCGATTAGGGCGGAGATAAAATTATAGAAAACAGCGCGTCTGGGAGTGTAGCCCGAGTGAATAAGGATACCAAAGTCGCCTAATTCTTGGGGGATCTCGTGGGCAATGACTGCGATGGTGGTGGTTATACCCAAGGGTACGCTTACTAAGTAGCTTCCGGCGATAAGCATGCCATCAATAAAATTATGAAAACCATCGCCTACCAGATTCATGGTGGCAAGGCGATGATGAGCGTTCTCTTTACAATCTAAATCATGACAATGGCGCCAAGCTAGAAATTTTTCCAAAATAAAAAAGCCGATAAGGCCAGATAAAAAATAAATTGAGATATTAAAAGTAATGCCGGTGTTTTTTGAAATTTCGGGAATGATATGGATAAAGACATCACCTAAAAGAGCGCCAGCGGAAAAAGCAACTAAAAAGAAAAGGATTTTTTTTAGACGGTCAACTTTGAGGGCAAGGGTGATGATGCCTATAAGAGAGATGAAGCCGACGACAAGGACACTTATGATGGTGTAGAGTTGGGTTTGGAACATGGGATTAAATTATTAACATGGCATCGCCAAAAGAGTAGAAGCGATATTTTTTACTTACGGCTTGTTGGTAGGTTTTGAGGATGAGAGGACGCGATGTGAGAGCGGAAACAAGCATGAGAAGGGTGGATTTAGGGAGATGGAAGTTGGTGATAAGGGCATCTGTGAATTTGAAGCGGTAGCCGGGTTTTATAAAGATGTTGACATCTTGAGCAAGGGGTTTGAGAACACCTTTGGTGTTTGATGCGGATTCGAGGATTCTGACGCTAGTGGTGCCGACAGCTATTATTCGTTGGCCCTGTTTTTTTGCCCGGTTGAGACGCTTGGCAGTGGTTTTTGCGAGGGTGGCAAACTCGGGATGCATTTTATGATCTTCTATGTTTTTTGATTTGACTGGAGCAAAAGTGCCAAGGCCGACATGGAGAGTGACAAATTCTATTTGAACTCCTTTTTTCTTGAGGCGAGCGATGAGATGACGAGTGAAATGGAGGCCAGCGGTTGGAGCGGCGATGGAGCCCTCGGGTTTGGCATAAATAGTTTGATAAGCGCGGGAGATGCTGGAGTCGTGGGAATCGCGGGAGTTGTTTTGTTTTATGTATGGCGGTGTTGGGGTGTGACCAATTTTGTATATCTGACTTTTTAGATTTTCGCCCTTTTTATTAAACTCTATCTTCCAGCTTCCACCTGTCCTGAGCCACGTCGAAGGATTCTCCATCTTCTTAATGAGTTCCCCCTGAAGCGTTTTACTGAAATTCAGCTTGAGACCGACACGCGCCCTGCTACCCCCCACCAGGCATTCCCAGGTGTTTGGTTTGAGCTGACGGAGTAGGAAAATTTCGAGTTTGCCGCCGGTTGTTTCGCGATAACCAAAGAGGCGGGCAGGAATTACTTTTGAATTGTTGAGAACTAAGACGTCGCCTTTTTTTAGAAAATTTTCTATCTCGAAAAATTTATGATGGCTGATTTTTTTGGAATCCTTGTCTAAAACCAGAAGCCGCGAGTGGTCTCGCGGACGGGCTGGGGTTTGGGCGATTAATTTCTTGGGGAGGTTGTAATTAAAGAGTGAGAGTTTCATTCGTTGGAAGAGAATAAATTATTCAATCATCCTGTAATGTTCTCCTTCTTTTTTGTATTTTAACAAAGCCACAAAAGGACACGCAATCTTCAATGCGTTTAAAACGTCTTCTTGGGTCTCAAAATTTCCTTTTATAATTTCTCCTTTATCACCGTAACGTAATCCTCCTTTGCTTAATCTTTTTTTCATTTCTTCTCTTTCTCTTTCCTTACCTGGTAAAGGAGCTTGGTATATGAGAACATCAACAGTTCCATTGGTTATGCCAACAACAGCATCATATACTGTCCAACGTTTTAATGTTTCCTTGTTATCTTCCAGAACTTGCCCGAATTTTTCATGAAATTCTTTTCTTCCTCTTCTCATCTCTTCTCTAAATTCGGCAGATGACATGTTTGAATTTCTACCCTTGAGATAATCAATCGCCTCTTGAGTGCGGTCTCCCAAGTCTGGCTCATCATCTGAAACATCGATGGGTGTTGGCGAAACGAAGCCCAACTCCTTAACAGTTGGGTGGCCATGTAAATCAAGTATTTTTATATGACCGAACGGAGTGTACAAGTCGGGTGCGTTATGATCACTCCCTTCCTCAACTTCACTAAAACATAATTCCAAGTTATCTAAAGATTGTGATGCTACAAAACCAGGTTCTTTTCCTTTGGAGGAAATTATACTAATTACTCCTCCTAATTTATCACAAAACTTTTCACCTTTCATTACCTCTTTTATTTCTTCAGGTGTTGGAAATTTTAGTTCCTTTTTTTCTTGTTCCTCCCGCACTTCAGGTGTCGGGAATTTTATTGTTTCCATGTTATTATCTAGTTTTTCTAGGCACGGCTTCACCCATGCTAGCCATGTCGGCTTTCGAGAGATGCTGTTTGCGCCATTCGACTAAGTGCATTATTTTTCTGGTAACTTCGTAGGGATGGGGAATTTGTTCGAAAATAAAACGTTCTCTGCTGGCAGCGGTTTGGATATGGACATTGCCGTAATGAAGAATAGTGGGTAGGAGGCCGCGGACATCGGCTGTGATATCTTGGATACGAAAAAGTTTAAGTTCGGAAATGGTGCGGAAAAAGAGGCCTTTTTGGCGGACATTAACTACCCGCTGGTCGGTAACAACCCAAACATCAAGCCAATAATCAACAAGCTGCCTAAAAGCCAAAAGCCACCAGAAAAGATAATAAGAACTAACGATGATGACGGTTAAGGCATTGCCAGTTTCGCCGGAAAAGAAATCAACGCCAGCATATTTTTTTAAAATATAAAGAACTACGGGAACAAGGGCGAAGATGATGTAAACAACAAAAAATTTTAGAAAAACAAACCAATGACGACGAAGAATCATGATTATTTTTTCGTTAGGATTTTGGGATGGGAAATATATTTTTGGCATAATACAGCAGATAAAAGCAGATAAAAAACGGATTAGACCAGGCCAAAGCGCCTACTGAAAAGAGGAATGATACGAATGTTTAATGGTTAGAAAATTCCGGGGGTGAGATCAAAGTCGATGGTTTTTGACCAATCAACCTGAAAGAGAAAATAGGCAGAAAGCAAAAGGATAAGAATAGAGACGGCTATAAAAAGGCCGGAGGAAACGCCAACAAGTTTTCTACTAAAACCGAAGCGGAAAATATGATACAAAACAAAAATGCTGCCTAAGATGAAAACGGCGATGGCTAAGAGATAGATGTATAGGAATATAATTATGGGGATGGACATGTGAAGTTTTAATTTCTAAGTTTTAATTTTTATTTAATTTTTAATGACTCAAGTTTTAATTTCTAATGACGACGCGTGATAATGAGAAAAGAGAAGATAATTAAAACTTAAAACTTAACTAAATAGAACTTAAATAAAACTTAAAAATTAAAACTTAGAACTTAATAATATACACTGGAGAGTTTTAAAGCAACTTATCCTGCAAGTCATCAGGGGGTACCAGACCCAAATGCCGATAGCCCCCCTCTGTTATTATTCTACCACGAGATGTTCTTTGAATAAAGCCCAAGCGGAGGAGAAAGGGCTCGTAGATATCTTCTATGGTTTCCATCTCTTCGGCAGTGGCGGCGGAGATGGAATTTAGGCCGACAGGACCGCCATTAAATTTTTCGATGATGGTTTCTAAAATCTGACGGTCGATGCGGTCGAGGCCTAAGGCATCTACTTCTAGTTTGTTTAGAGATTCGCGAGCGAGGTTGTGCGAGACATTGCCATCGCCCATAACCTGGGCATAATCGCGGACGCGTTTTAGGAGGCGATTGGCAATGCGGGGTGTGCGGCGGGCGCGAGTAGCGATTTCGGAAGCAGCTTCTGGGTCGCAGGAGATATTGAGTATGTTTGAAGAACGATGGACGATTTTTTCTATGTCTGAGTCTTCGTAAAAATCCAGGTGGTAGATATTACCGAAGCGATCGCGGAGAGGAGAGGAGAGCAAGCTGATGCGGGTAGTGGCGGCGATGAGAGTGAACTTGGGGAGATCTAATTTGAGAGTGCGGGCGGACGGGCCTTTGCCGACAACAATATCCAAACAAAAATCCTCCATAGCAGGGTAGAGGACTTCTTCGATAACTTTGTTTAGACGATGACATTCATCGATGAAAAGAACATCACCTTCTTCTAAATTTGTGAGGATGGCTGCTAAGTCGCCGGCGCGTTCGATGGCTGGTCCAGACGTGACACGAATGCCAGCGCCCATTTCATTGGCAATGATATGGGCTAGGGTGGTTTTGCCAAGGCCTGGAGGACCATAAAGAAGAACATGTTCTATTGGTTCTTCCCTGCCCTTGGCAGCAGACATAAAAATATTAAGATTACCCTTGATTTTTTCCTGGCCGATGAAGTCGGATAATTGACGGGGGCGGAGGGTGGAATCAAGGAGTTTGTCGTCGGGTTGGGCTTGGGTTGTGATGACGCGGTCGTCTGACATAGAAGCTGATTAACGCTGTTTAATACGCTGAATTACGCTGAGCTGACGCAGTAAATAAAGCATAATAGATATTCATGTTTATAAAGTTTAGCATTTTGGGGGAGGAAGAGCAAGATTATTTTATAAACAAAGACACCCTAAAATATGAGGGTGTCTTTACGATAATTATATAATTAATTATATAATTAATTATATAAT
>JABMQE010000013.1 GCA_013203415.1 Candidatus Falkowiibacteriota bacterium
GAGCTCGCTTGAGCTCGCCCAGAACCAGAGCTATCGCTCGATTCTGGACTTTGCTCGGTGCGGGGCTGCGCTTCGCTTTTGGCTTCGCTTGCTTTTGAGGCTAAATCTTCAGCGGATTGGTTGTTTGTTTTTTCGGGCATTTGTTTTTTTTATTCTTTGGTTACACGAATAACCTCTTCGATTGAGGTGGTGCCATTTTTGGCTTTTATAAAGCCATCTTCTATCACAGTAATCATTTTTTGATTTCTGGCAGCAGCAAGTATTTCTGCGTCGGAGACCTTTTTTGTTATAAGTTTTGAGATTTCGGGAGTAATTTCTAAAATTTCGTAAACACCGATTCTACCTTTGTAACCATCGTTGTTACATTGTTTGCAGCCCTTGCCTTTATAAAAAAGGATATCTTTTAAGATATTTTTTGATTTGATGGTGTTAATATTGACCATGGTTTTTAGAATTTCTGCCATGTTGAATTTTTTATTTAATTCTTCTATCTCTTTTTCGCTTAGGTTATAGCTTTGGATGCAGTTGGGGCAGATTTTTCTAACCAGGCGTTGGGCAATAATAATGTTGGTGGTGGAACTAACCAAAAAAGAAGGGACTCCCATTTCCATTAAACGAGGTAATGTGCCGATAGCATTGTTGGTATGGAGGGTGGAAAGAACTAAGTGGCCGGTTAAAGCGGCATTAACCGCGATGTCGGCAGTTTCGGAGTCGCGGATTTCGCCCACCATAATCATATCCGGATCTTGGCGGAGCAGAGCTCTTAAGCCATTAGAAAAAGTAAAGCCGATTTTGGAGTTGACTTGGCTTTGATTAATACGCTCCATACGGTATTCTATCGGGTCTTCGATTGTGGATATGTTAATACCTGGTTGGTTTAGAATGTTGAGGATTGTGTATAAAGTAGTGGTTTTGCCCGAACCGGTAGGGCCGACAACCAGAAGCATGCCGTGGGGTTTTTTGATATTGCGTTTGACTGTTTCGAGAGCATATTTTTGCAGGCCCAAGTCTTCCAAGCTTAGGATTTTACCGCTTTCCCAAAGGAGACGCATAACCACTTTTTCGCCATCCATAACCGGCAGGATAGAGACACGAAAGGAAACTTCGTTTTCTTTGTTTTTAACTTTGAAGCGGCCGTCCTGCGGGAGACGGTGTTCATCCAGTTTTAAGTCGGATAAAACTTTAATTCGAGCAACAATGCCGGATTGGACTGTTTTGGGCAGAGTCATCACATCTTTTAGAATTCCGTCTATTCGGTATCGGACAACGATTTCGCCTTCGCTCGGCTCGATGTGAATATCACTGGCGTTTTCAAACATGGCATACTCGAGAACGGAATCAACAATCCTGATAACCGGAAGGTCTTCGGCCAGTTTTTTTAAGTTTTTGTCCTTGGCTTCTGTTTTTTTTGTTTTGGGTCCGGTGATATCCTTAAAAGTGGCTTTGAGCCCTTTGTGGTATTGCTTTAGGCCGGCCTTAAAGCTTTCGGGATAGGTTAGATGAATTTTTGTTTTTAGGCCGGTTTTTCTTTCTAAAAATTCAAAAATTTGGATATCCTCCGTGTCGAGAGTAGCCAGGCTTATTTCCTCGGAGTTTTTTGCAAAAGCAATTACCTCGTGGCTTTGGGCTATGGGTTCTGGGATAGTAAAGAGGATTTCCGGATTGATTATCTGGTTTTTTAGGTCTATGAAAGGAATTTTAAGATTATCGGCAATGGAGTTGTAAACCATTTTTTCGGTTACGATGTTTTCCTCAACTAAGTAGGCAATGATGTTTTTTTTGGTTTTTTTTATTTCCTCTTTTATTTTTTCGGCTTCTGTCTCGGGAATAACTTTTGTCTGGACAAGAGATTTTAATATTTGGTTGTTGGAAAAAGGAAGCATGGTTTACTATTTATTATTTATTATTTACTATTTATTATTTGATATTTGTCTATTATTCTAGAATCTTTGTTAGGTAGACAAAAACTTGTTTTTTTTCTGTTTTAAGTATATGATAAGTTGTTGTTTATATTATACCATAAAATATTTTGCAAACCAACAAAAGTGGGGTATAATTAAATTAATGTTTAATATTTTATAAATGTATGAGCCGATTAAGCCGAATAGTCAGTAAGGTAGCAGCAGAGGGAATCCTTTTGGGAAGAAGGGCTTATTTGGAATATAAGTCGGCAAAAACAAACTCTCCGTTTTTTAAGAACCGACTGGTTGTCTGGCCGTTGATTATAAATGTTGCTCTTTTGATTCTTGGTTTTTTATATTTTTTCTTAAAACTTGTGGGAAGAGAAGAGCTGATTCCTTTGCATTATAATATTTATTTTGGCGTGGATTTGATAGGTAATAAGAATAATATATTTAAGCTGTCTTTTATAGGGTTCTTGGTTTTTTTGATTAATTATTTTTTAGCTTTTTTGGTTTATAGGCGAGAAAAATTAGCAAGTTATATTTTAATTTTTGTTTCTTTGGCAGTGGCAGCGGTTTTGGGGTTAGTGGGGTTTCTTGTTTTAAATATTTAAGGTGCGATTTATCGACTTTATTAAAAATTTATGGAAACTTTTTTTGTTATCAAAATTTTGTTTTTAACCACTTTGTCTTTTTTGCTGGCTTTTTCGATTACTCCTGTGGTTACCCATTTTTTGTATAAATATAAGATGGGCAAGAGGATAAGAGAAAGCCGGGCCGCGCCGATATTCGCAAAATTGCATGGCCACAAAGAAGGGACGCCAACGATGGGCGGGGTTTTGATTTGGGTTACCACTTTAATTTTGGCTTTGGCTTTTTTCTATTTAGCAAAGTATTTTGACAGTTTTTGGCAGGATTTTAATTTTTTAACCCGCTCCCAGACCCTTTTGCCTTTAGGAGCATTGATAACTTCGGCGATAGTGGGGCTGGCTGATGATTATTTAGATGCCAGGGGTTTAGGACCAGATGGGAGAGGTTTTCGGATGGGACAGCGGCTGGTTTTGTATACTTTGATTGCTCTGGTTGGGGCGGTGTGGTTTTATTTTAAGCTGGACTGGGACGTTATTAGGGTACCATTTTTGGGTAATTTTGAGATTGGATTGTGGTATATTCCGATATTTATTTTTGTTATTGTAGCTACTGCTTTTTCGGTTAACGAGGCAGACGGATTGGATGGTTTGGCTGGAGGGATACTTTTAACCTCTTTCGCGGCTTATGGAGCAATTGCTTTTATTCAAGGGAGAATGGAATTAGCTACTTTTTGCGGGGTGATTGTTGGAGCGCTTTTAGCATTTTTATGGTTTAATATTAATCCGGCTAGATTTTTTATGGGTGATACCGGAGCAATGGCTTTGGGGGTTACGCTTGGAATTATCGCAATGTTAACGAATTATGCTTTGCTTTTGCCTGTTATTTGCTTTTTATTGGTGCTGGAGTCGGGTTCGGTTTTAGTCCAGTTGATTTCTAAAAAGATGTGGAAAAAGAAAATTTTTCGTTCGACCCCGATTCATCATCATTTTGAGGCAATCGGCTGGAGCGAACCGAAGATTGTGATGAGATTTTGGGTGATATCAGGAGTAACGGCGGTGGCGGGGTTGATATTGGTGCTTTTAGATAGAGGAATCTGATAAAATTAAAAATAAAATATAAAAAATTAAAAACACAGACTTAAAAATTTGAAAATTTTGTGTATGTTTTATTTTTTTATTTAAGTAAACTAAAATTATACATGATTGATTTTAGAGACCCCAAGTCATTCGACGGGGCAGGCAAAAAAATTACTATTATGGGGCTTGGGCTTCTTGGCCGAGGTCTTGGTGATACTCTGTTTTTAGCAAAAGAAGGGGCGGATTTGATAGTGACGGATTTAAAAACTGCCCGCGAATTAAAACCATCTTTGGATAAATTAAAGAAGTTTAAGAATATAAAATACACTTTAGGCAAGCATAAAATAGAAGATTTTAAGGGGCGGGATATTATTCTTAGAGGCCCAAGCGTGCCAAAAGATTCTAAGTATCTTAAAGTTGCAAGGGGAGAGGGGACACCAGTTGAGATGGATGACTCTTTGTTTGCTAAACATTGTCCAGCCAAGATTATTGGGGTAACGGGAACAAAAGGCAAGACAACGGTGGCAACTTGGATTTATGATGGTTTGAATCAACATTCCAAGAAAAAAGTTTATTTAGCGGGTAATGTCTTAGGGGTAGCGACTTTACCCTTGATAGAAAAAGTTAAAAAAGATGATTTGGTAGTTTTAGAATTATCGAGTTGGCAATTGCAGGGTTGGGATGAGGCAAAAATTAGTCCGCATATTGCAGTGATAACGAATATTTACCCAGACCATATGAATTATTATAAAGGTGATATGGGTGCGTATGTAAATGACAAGAAGGCAATTTATAAGCATCAGACCGCGAGAGACTATTTGATTGTGAATAAGAAGAGTAAATATTTTAAGGATTTAAAAAAAGAAGCAAAATCAGGAGTGTATGGTTTTGATTTACCAGAGATTAAGGATGCTTTGAAGTTTGATTATGTTGGTCGACATGACTTAGAGAATTTAGCGGCAGCTGGACTAGTGCTTGAGATTTTAAAATTTAAATTAAAACAAGAATTTGTGAGCCGCCTTAAAAGAGTTGAAAACCGTCTAGAGTTAATTTTGGAGGATAAAAAAGCGGGTGTGCATTATATTAATGATACGACTGCGACGACGCCCATTGCGACTCAAAAGGCACTTGAAGCTTTAACTTCTCCTCAGCCTCCTTCTAATTATACTTTTGCTAACAAGATTATTTTGATTGCTGGCGGGTCGGATAAAGGGTTGGACTTTAAAGATTTAGCTTTGGATATCAAAAAGAAATGCAAGTCCTTAGTTTTATTGAAAGGTGACGCTACGGAGAAGTTAAAAAAAGAACTAACAAAGATTAACTATGAAAAAATAGTTGGTGAGTATTCTAATTTAACACAAGCAGTAAAAAGAGCTAAGTCCTTGGCTAAGAAAGGTGATGTTATACTTTTTTCACCTGCTTGCACTAGTTTTGGGATGTTTATAAATGAGTATGATAGGGGTGATAAGTTTAAGAAAATCGTTAAAAGTTTATGAGATACCAGACAAAAGAAAAAAAGAGTGATTATGTTTTTTTAATCCTTTTGGGTTTGATTGTTTTGTTTGGATTAGCTATGCTTTCAAGCGCTAGCGTGGCGGAGGGCTTGCGTGAGTTTGAGGATAACTATTATTTTCTAAAAAAGCAGATTACCCACGGGCTTTTGCCTGGTTTGTTATTATTTTTTGTTTGTTGGAAAATAGGTTTTAGGGTTTGGAAAAAGCTTGCTTGGTTAATTCTTGTGATAAGTATTGTTCTTTTGGTTTTGGTTTTTTTGCCGGGAATAGGAACAAGTTTTGGGTCGGGGGCCAGAAGCTGGCTTAATATATTTGGTTTTTCCGTCCAGCCTTCGGAGATTGCGAAATTGGCATTTTTGATTTATTTGGCGGCTTGGTTCGACGAGCGAGGGGGAAGCGAGATAAAAAGCTGGCAATATGGTTTTTTGCCTTTTGTGGTTGTTTTAGGAGTGGTCTCGGGATTAGTGTTTATGGAGCCGGATGTTGGGACTTTTTTGATTATTGTGATTATCTCCTTGGTAGTGTATTTTGTAGCTGGTGCTAGATTAATACATTTATTTTTTATGACTGCATTTGGTTTTGGCGCGATGATTTTGGCGATAAGATTGGCGCCTTATAGGTTGCAGAGATTAACAGTTTTTTTGCATCCGGAACTGGATCCGCAGGGAGTTGGATATCATATAAATCAGGCGCTCTTAGCGGTTGGCTCTGGGGGGTTTTTCGGTCTGGGTTTGGGCGGGTCGCGGCAGAAGTTCCAATATCTGCCAGAGGTGATGGGAGATTCTATTTTTGCGGTTATGGCAGAAGAACTTGGGTTTATTTTTGTGACTGGTTTTATTGTTTTATTTTTATTTTTAATTTATCGGGGTTTAAGAATCGCAAAGGAATCACGGAGTGATTTTGCCAGGTATTTGGTGGTGGGGATAGTTTCTTGGTGGTTTTTTCAGGCAGTAATAAATATTGGAGGAATGATTGGGGTTTTGCCGATGACAGGACTGCCTTTGCCGTTTATAAGTTTAGGAGGGACAGCGCTGGCAATATCCTTGGCAGCAGCCGGTATTATTATGAATATTAGCAAGGAAAGGACTTAGTTTTATGAGAATATTATTAACTGGTGGTGGCACGGCGGGTTCGGTTAGTCCGCTTCTTTCCATCTACAGCAGATTAAAGCAGATTGATAGCGGATTTAAAGAATCTGATTTTTTGTGGTTGGGGACAAGAAAGGGACCGGAAGCTAAGATGGTTGCGGAATATGGAATTAAGTTTAAGCCAATATTAGCCGGAAAGATGCGGCGATATTTTGATTTAAGGAATTTTTTAGATATTTTTAGATTTTGGTTGGGTTTTTGGCAATCTTTTTTAATCATTCTTAAATATAAACCTGATATAATAATGTCGGCTGGCAGTTTTGTGAGTGTGCCGGTTGTCTGGGCGGGCTGGTTTTTAGGGCGTAAATGTTATATACATCAGCAGGATATAAGGCCGGGATTGGCGAACAAGCTGATGGCGCCGTTTGCTCGTAAAATTACAGTGACATTTGAGGAGTCGATGCGGCATTTTTCAAAAAAGAAAACAGTTTGGACTGGAAATCCGGTGAGGGAAGAGATTCTTTCTGGGTATAAGGAGAGCGGAAGGAAGAGATTTGGATTTGAGAAGGGGGTACCTGTTTTGCTTGTGACTTGTGGAGGAACAGGGTCGGTGGTGGTGAATAGGGTGGTGGTTGAGGCGTTGAGCGAGCTGACCAAGTTTTGTCAGGTTATTCATATAACTGTCGGGAAAATGGAAAATGCCCCTCGACACGGCTCGGGACAGGGAAAATGGAAAATGGAAAATAATAAACGATATCACCCAGTTGAATTCTTAGATGTAGGGGGGATGGCAGATGCTTATGCAGTCGCTGACTTGGTTGTGAGTCGGGGCGGGCTTTCGAGTTTAACAGAGCTTTCGGCTTTAGCTAAGCCGACTATTTTTATACCTTTAGGTAATACTCATCAAGAGGATAATGTTAAATATGTTTTAGCTAAAAAGGCAGGCGAGGTGATTTGGGAGAAGGATCTGAGCGTTGACAAATTAACAAAATTATGCAAAGATATACTGTTCGACGATAAAAGGAGGGGTGTTCTTTCGTTGAATCTCTCGAAGATAATGCCTCGAGGCGGAGCGGAAAAAATCACTAAGATCACGGGGGGATAGGATGCAGACCTTTTTTCACACCTTGAGAAAAGGTGGTGGTTGGCGGTTGGGACTGGTGTTGACTCCTGCCTTGTTTGGGGGCGTCTATCTTTTTTTTCATTTTTCTGGGTGAAGAAAGGAAGGTAATTATGATACCGTGGGTGTTGGTTAGCTTTCGCGAAGGGGGATGTGGCAAAGACAGGAGAGTTTTTAGTCCCTTTTTCCCTCCTCCCCCTAAGGCCCAGCTTCTAAAGCTGGAGTCGTGCCCGCCTAAGTGTAGGTCTCGTGGTGAGATCGGTGGGTAGATTCCACTTGGAACGTGGTGGGTCTGCGTTCTTCGAAGGTCGTGAGCCTGTGAGCTTGCGGCCTTTTCTTTTTGCTTATTTTTTGCTAATCTTAAAGTATGAAAAAATATAAAAAAGTCCATTTAATCGGCGTTGGAGGGATACATGTTTCGGCCTTAGCTAAGCTGTTAATGAGCAGGGGAGTTAAGATAAGCGGGTCGGACATGGAAGAATCTGATATTACAAAAGAGCTTCAGGAGTTGGGAGCTCGTGTTTGGATTGGGCATGATGAAGATAATTTACAAGCCAAGGAAGGCGAGATTCGCGAATCTCGCCTTCAGGGTGGAGAGGAGATTGATTTAGTGATTTATTCTGATGCGGTGCCAGAGGATAATGTTGAGCGGGTGAAAGCGAAGGAGTTGAGTATTCCGCAGATGTCGAGTTATGATTTTATTGGTGAGTTATCAAAAGATTATTATACAATTGCGGTATCTGGGACTAATGGTAAGAGTACAACTACGGCGATGTTAGGATTAATTTTAGAGAAGGCAGGAATGGACCCGACTGTGATTGTGGGCACGAAAGTGGATGAGTGGGGTGGCAATATTCGTATTGGCAAATCTAAATATTTGGTAACTGAAGCGGACGAGTATAAAGCGCATATGTTAAAGCTGAATTCAAAGATGATTGTGCTAACGAATATTGAAGAGGATCATTTGGATTTTTACCGCGACCTTGATGATATTCGGAAACATTTTAAAAAGTACGTTAAAAAACTATCTAAAGATGATATATTGGTTTATAATAAAGATGATACGAACATTGTTAAATTGTTACATTGTTCAATTGCTAGGAATATAAGTTATAGCGGGAAAGATGTTGGCTCTCTTAGTTTGGGTGTACCAGGAGAGTTTAATCGGTTTAACGCTGCGGCTGCGGCGGTGGCTTCGAAAGAAATGGGAGTGGGGGATGATGTAATTAAAAAGAGTTTGGAAAAGTTTAAAGGAACTTGGCGGAGATTTGAGGTTGTTGGTGAGGTGAGTGGTGCGTTAGTGATATCTGACTATGCGCATCACCCAACTGCAGTTCATGGCACAATTGAGGCCGCTAGGGAATTTTATAAAGGCAGACGGTTGGTTATTGTATTCCAGCCACATCAGCACAATAGGACAAAGATGTTGTTTGATGATTTCGTGGATGCTTTTTCGGGGGTATTACCTGATGACGTGGTTATTATAAGTGAAGTTTATGATGTGGCTGGGAGGACAAATGACGAGGATAAGAAGGTTAGTTCTAAAAAATTAGTAAGCGCGATTATTGATAGGTTAGAGGCAAAACTCTTGGGTCAAAAAATATTATATGCTAAAAATTTGGAAGAAACCCGTGGTTTGATAGTCCGGACTATCAAACCGAGTGATGTGGTGTTGATTATGGGTGCGGGGGATATTGATGAGGTGGCGCGAGATTTAGTAAAAAAATAGCCCTACCTGTTTTTACGTAGGTAGGACTGTGAAGCTTATGATTTTTAGGTCTAAGTTCGTTTAGACCTTAGAGTTACGGCACCTATCTCCAAGGGCGTCTATTTCGTTTGATGCTTGGGCTCGAATCCCTTCATCACTGTGGATCTGGAAATAGATTCCTCCAAATTTGTGAGCAATGTGCTCCATTAGCTGGTTCCAGTCTTCGTCGGTTTCTGGTCTCGGCAGGATTGCTGATTCGTCCGCGAGCTGTTCGGCAAAGGTTCTCTTGTCTTCAGTAGCCATGGTTTCCTCCTGTTTGTCATGTTTACGCGGATAGTGAACTCGTCTACATCTTAATTGACTTTAATATTTTTGTCAAATTTATGGCTAAGATTTTAATAACCGGCGGGGCGGGGTTTATTGCTTCGCATATACAAGATGCTTATTTAGAAAAAGACCACAGGGTGGTTGTTGTTGATAATTTAGTGACCGGGAATAAGAAAAATCTTAATTCTAAATCGAAATTTTATAGAGTTGATATTACAAGTTCTGAAATTCGTGAGATAATAAAAAAAGAAAAGCCGGATATTATTAATCATCATGCAGCGCAGATTGATGTGCGCAAGTCTGTTTCTGACCCGGTTTGGGATGCTAAGGTTAATATTTTAGGCATTATTAATTTACTTGAAGGGGCAAAAGAGGCAAAAGTTAAGAAATTTATTTTTGCATCAAGCGGAGGGGCGATATATGGCGACCCCGAACCAGACCCTTCGGGTCGGTACGGGGCAAGAGCATTAAAAATTCCAACACCCGAGACTTCTCCAGAGAGGCCGATTTCGCCGTATGGAGTCGGTAAATTAACGAGTGAAAAATATTTGTATTATTATAATGTTCAGTATGGATTAGAATATGTGGCGTTAAGATACGCTAATGTTTATGGGCCAAGGCAGAATTCCCGTGGCGAGGCAGGGGTTGTTGCAATTTTTTTAGATAAGTTATTGGCAGGTGAGACGCCGATAATTAATGGAGACGGGAAGCAGACAAGGGATTATGTATATGTTGGTGATGTTGTGAAGGCAAATGTTTTAGCTCTTAGAGCAAAGACAGGTGTTTATAATATTGGGACCGGGAAAGAGACAGATGTTAACCAGGTTGCCGGAAAAATTGTTAAGGCGATTGGGGCTAAAGTAAAACCAAAGCACGGGCCGGGAAAGCCAGGAGAGCAGAAAAGGAGCTGTATTGATTGGGGATTGGCAAAGCGAATATTAAAGTGGAAGCCAGAGATTGATGTCGACCAAGGGATTAGGGAGACGGTAGCTTGGTTCAAGCATCGCTAATCAGCACGAATCTGATCACAAATTTCACTAATCACGGATAGATTGTCTTTGTTGTGATTTGAATAAACTAATAATTAATGCATCGTTAAATGAAAAAAAATATTGTTGTCGTTGGTTCGGGATATGTGGGGACAGTAGTAGGGGCTTGTTTAGCAAAATTAGGACATCAGGTAACAGGAGTGGATATTGATAAAAAAAAGATTGCCAAACTAAAGCGGGGATTTTCTCCGATTTATGAACC
This sequence comes from Candidatus Falkowiibacteriota bacterium, assembly GCA_013203415.1. Classification (GTDB taxonomy): domain Bacteria; phylum Patescibacteriota; class Patescibacteriia; order UBA2591; family JABMQE01; genus JABMQE01. The sequence goes on from JABMQE010000013.1 coordinate 10,577, forward strand.
AGGGCTTGAAGAATTAATTAGAGCAAATTTATATAAGGGACGTTTGCACTTTACAACATCACTTCCAGATGCTCTTTCTGCGGCCGAAGTAGTTTTTATCGCAGTTGGAACGCCGGCAAGAGCGGACGGGAGCTGTGATATGAAATATGTTTGGGAGGTTGCGCATGAGATTGGTAGAAACCTAGACCATTATGCGGTAATAGCGAATAAGAGCACGGTACCGGTGGGCACGGCCGGAAGAGTAAGAAAAATTATTGCGAGTTATAAAAAAACAAATTTCGATGTGGTTTCTAATCCAGAGTTCCAAAGAGAGGGCTCGAGTGTTAAGGATTTTTTAGGGCCGGATAGAATTGTTGTTGGCGCGGATTCTCCTGCTAGCCGAAAAATAATGCGTGAGGTTTATAGCAAAATAAAAACCCCAAAGCTTTTTATAGATACGGCTTCGGCCGAAATGGTTAAATATGCGGCGAATGCTTTTTTGGCTACAAAGATTTCTTATATTAACGAGATTGCCAATATTTGCGAGCAGGTTGGGGCAGATGTTAAAACAGTGGCAGAGGGGGTGGGTATGGACAGGCGGATTGGATATAGTTTTCTTGATGCTGGGTTGGGTTATGGGGGAAGTTGTTTTCCAAAAGATGTTAAGGCCCTGCACAACATTGCTCTTAACGATGGTTATGATTTTAAGCTTCTTAAGGGGGTAATTCGAGTGAACCAACAGCAGAGGGAACTGGTGGTTAAAAAGATTAAAAGATTGTTGGGCAAAAAAATAAAAGGAAAGAAGGTGGCGGTGTTTGGGTTGGCTTTTAAGAATAATACTGATGATGTGCGGGAATCGGCTTCGGTTGAGGTTATAAAAATGCTTAAAAAGTCGAAATTAAGCATTAATGCTTATGATCCAATGGCGATAGAGAACGCCAAGAAAGTTTTGGGTCGGAAAGTTCGGTATTTTACAAGTCCATATAAAACAGTAGAAAATGCCAGTTTGGTTTTGATCGCAACGGAGTGGCCGGAGTTTAGGGGTTTGAATTGGAAACGGATTAAGAAGCTAATGAAGACAGGGAAGGTTGTTGACGGCAGAAATTTGTTGGAGCGGGCAGAGATGGAAAGATTGGGGTTCGAGTATGAGGGGGTGGGGCGTTGACAAGATAATTTATTAATTCAGTAATTAACTACTGAATTAACTACTGAATTAACTACTGAATTAATTCATGAATTCTTTGGAGAAAAAATTTGGAAAGCGATTGAAAAAAGGTGTATCTTTGGCAAAATACACCAGTTTTAGGATTGGGGGGAAGGCAGAATATTTTTTGGCAGTGAAAACGGGAGAGGAGTTGATGGAAGCGGTGGGCTTTGCTAAAAAAGATGGGATTGATTATGTGTTGCTGGGCGGTGGGAGTAATGTTTTAGTGAATGACGCAGGAGTTAGCGGTCTCGTGATTAAATTATCAATTACCAGTTATGAAGTATCCAAAAAAAACATTACGGCTAGAGCAGGTTTAACTTTAAGAGAATTGTCCAAGTTAGCCAGTGAAAATTCTTTGACAGGACTAGAATGGGCTAACGGAGTGCCGGGCACAGTCGGAGGGGCGTGTGTTATGAATGCTGGTTGTTTTGGCAGGGAAATGAAAGATTTTTTGGTTAAAGTTAAATATTTTGATGGGAAGAATATTAAGGAGTTGGCTAAGCGACAGTGCCGGTTTGGGTACAGAGAAAGTATTTTTAAGGAAAATTCAGAGTGGATTGTTTTGGAAGCAGAGTTTAAATTAAAAAAAGGGGACAAGAAAAAGATAATAAAGCAAGTAAAAGATTATTTGGATATGCGGAACGAGAGGCTGCCTTTGGACTATCCTTCTGCTGGTTCTGTTTTTAAGAAGTATGAGATAAAGAAGGGTGAGAAATTAAATTTATATTTAGAAAAAATTATAAAGAAGGAGCACCCCGAGTTTTTAGCCGGACATTATATTCCAGCTGGCTGGTTGATTGAGGAGCTGGATTTGTGTGGTAAGAAAATCGGTGGGGCGATGGTTTCTGTGAAACACGGGAATTTTATTGTCAATATTGGGAAGGCGAAAGCAGAAGAGGTGATTATGCTTATTAGTATGATAAAACAGAAAGTAAGGAATCATTTTGGGATACAATTAGCCGAAGAAGTGATTTATTTAGGATTTGATTAGAATACATATTTTATATTAAGAAAAAACATCACCTTGAAGTCTATAAGGATGATGTTTTTTCTTTAGCTTTTTAGAATTATTCTCCGATGATAAATTAAAGGTGGTTGTTTTTGTTGTTTAATCTTTTTTTGGTGACCATGATTTTGTTTTGGGCATATTCTTTTACTTCGGATAAACGTTCGGGATACTTGCTTTTTATGGTTGGAATAAGATGCTCGGCTGTCCATTCTTCTAAAAATTCTATTCTGGTAGTGTTCCCTAGCTTGATTATTTCCTGGCTCATATATTCTATGGCATTTTTATAAATATCAATTATCATTTCTTGGCTATCGGGGGTTTTTTGTCTGTCTATTTTTCGAGCTGATTTTTTTGGCATGGTAATTTTGTTAAATAATTTTTTTACTTGTTTTTATTCTATCATTATTAGATTAAATAAAAGTTAATTTTGTATGAATTTAAGATTAAAAAA
>JABMQE010000103.1 GCA_013203415.1 Candidatus Falkowiibacteriota bacterium
CTCCAAAGTGAGATTTAAAGAATTATAATAAAAGGGTTCTCACCCTTACGGGTGACCAGCCGTGAGGCTGGGATTCCCGTTACCCGCTCCAAAGCGAGATTTTAATAACTAGGATAACCAAAAAACCCCGATGGATTTCGGGGTTTTTGGTTTTTTAATGTTTTTGAGTTCGCTATTTTAGCTGTTTCCTCTAGCTAAAGTAGCTACTTCTTTAATAGCAACTACTAAACCGGCAGCGGCTACCAAAGCGATAAAGTTCTCGAGAATAGAAGATATAACATCAGTCAGTTTTCCAAGCTGCAGGCCAGCAACTCCGATAAGAAGAAGAGCGATAACTGCAATTAGGAAGGGAGTGCTTTCTTTATCTTTGATGTTAAGGAAGCCAATGACTAAACCAAGAATGAAAAGGACAACTGTTAAAGAAGGAACGGTGGTAAAACCGGCAATTACTGCCAAGAGTATACCAACGATAAGGGCCCAATGCCCAATGGTTGTAAGATTTGACGCCATATTTGTTTTGGTTAGTTTTAATTATTCCGCCCTTGCGAGCGGTTTTATTAATTCGAATTAATAAATATAATGTCGACCTTTGAGTATGCTCCCCAAGACCTGAAAGCCATGGAGAATCATATGTTTATTGCTTTGTTTATATTATACCATAAAATACTAGAAGAAGTTATCAACAGGGGGGTTTAAAAGTTTTAAGTTTTAAGTTTTAAGTTTTAAGTTTTAATTACGAGTGTTTTTTATTTTTTCTTTATTATTTTTAGGACTTTGGTGATGGTTTGAGGCAGTTTGTTTTGATAGTTTATAACTTGGTGATCGTATTTTTTGGCTTGTTTTAATTCGTTTTTGGCGGTGGCCAAGCGGGTTTTAAGTTCACGCGGGGATATATTTTTTTGGCGTTTTTTAATGCGAGAGATAAGTTTTTGTTCGGATTCGGCATTGATAAAAAAGGAGGTGTGGGGGATTTTGTGTTTACGAAAGGTTTTGGCACCGTTGACATCGATGGCTAGGATGACAGGATTGTATTTTTTTTGGAGTTTGGCGAGAATTTTTTTTGAGGTGCCGTAATAGTCAGTATGAACATGAGCCCACTCTAAGAATTCTTTATTTTTAATTTTCTTTTTAAATGCTTGTTCGGTTATAAAGAAATAGTCTTTACCTTGCTTTTCTTTAGGCCTGGGTTTGCGAGTAGTGTGGGGGATCATATAAGTGCTATTCTTTAGTTTTTTGAGGAGACCACGGACGACAGCATTTTTGCCAGAACCAGAAGGACCAGAAAGTATTATGATTTTGCCTTGTTTATTCATAATTTTTTAGAGTATTTTTTAGTTCTTTGGGTAATTCGAGTTTGAATTTTTTGGGATGGTTTTGGAGGTCTTGAAATTGGAGTAAGTCGGCGACTAGAAAAACCCTAATAGTTGACTGCTGATTACTGATTGCTGATAGTCGGTTTTTTGATTTTGATTTATATATGGGATCACCTAATATTGGATGGCCGATGGAAGAGAGGTGGACGCGGATTTGGTGGGTGCGGCCGGTTAGGGTTTGGATTTTGAGTAATGTGAGCCCTGAACCACTCTCTTTGCTCGGGTTCAGGGTAGAATTTAGATATCGCTTAATGACCACATACTTAGTGACGGCCTGTTTATCTTTTTCTTTTGGCTGGGTATGAGCTGACATTTTGTATCCCTTGTGTGAGCGGCCGATGGGGGTGGTGATAATGCCTGAATCTTTTTTAACGTTGCCGTGGACTAAGCAGGTATATTCTTTTTTTATGGTATGAGATTTGAATTGTTTTTTGAGGTTGTTAAAGGCGTCTTGGGTTTTGGCAATAACCATAAGACCGGAAACGTCTTTGTCTAGGCGGTGGACGATGCCGGGACGTCGTAACTCGGGACTCGCAACTCGTAACTCGGGGTTGTGATCGCCGATGTTTTTTATTGGGGGATAGTGGGCTATTAGGAGGTTGACGAGAGTTTTTGATTTTACGGATTCACTGGGGTGGACAACGAGGCCTGCGGGTTTGTTGATGACAAGGTAATTGTTGTCTTCATGGATAATGTTGAGTTTTTTTGATTTGTCTGGTGATAAATCAATCTTTTTTGGAGGAGTAATTTTTTCGGTAATTTTGTCGGTGGGCTTTAGCTGGTAATGGGGTTTGACAGTTTTGTTGTTAACTAAAACAGCTTTGGATTTTATTAGTTTTTGGAGGTGGGAACGACTATATTCTGGATATTTTTTTGTGAGGTGGATATCTAAACGCATGATAAGGATCTAATGTTTAGTGAGTTTAATCATTGTTAAATTGTTACATTGTTACATTGCTAACTTGTTGTTTTTATTTTAATTCTCTTTTGATAAAAGTGATTGCATCGGATTTAGTTTTGATGACATCCGAAAGATAGGCTTCGTGGAGGGTAGCTAAAAGTTGTCCTATTTTGGGGCCTGGCTTGAGCTTAAATTTTTTCATAATTTCGTTGCCGGTAAGAAGGGGTTTTTCTTTGGTAATTTTTGATTGTTTTGTAAGAGCGGTGACTCTTTGTTTTAGCTCCTTAAAACCGGAAAGGTCGGGCTTGCCTTTGTTTGGGATGCTAGCCATTGAATCGAGCCAGAAGAGTTTTAGGAGTTTGTCCGCGGTTTTGGAATCGATTAGGAAATATTTGGCAACAGTAGAATCTTTTAGCTGGTTGACGCGTTCGAATAAGCGAAGCATGTGTTTGGAGACAAGGTGGACAAGATTCTGGCATTTAAGATTAAAGCCGGGGACAGATTGCAATTTTAGACGAGTGCAGATTTTTTTTATTATTCTATCGCCAGCTTGGCTGTGTCCGTGAAACTGTATTTTATTATTAACAATGTTGATGGTGGCTGGTTTACCAATGTCGTGAAAAAGAGCGGCAAGGATAAGTTCGACGTCATTATCGTTTGCACCAAATTCTTTCTTGTATCTGGGAGAATTAATAAGGGATAGGGCAAGTTTGGCATGGGTCCAAACATCACCTTCGGAATGGGATTCTTCGGGTTGAGGGCAGTTTTTCATTGTTAGGAGTTCTGGCATAAGTTCGCGCAGGGCGCCGGTTTCATCCAGAAGTTCTAAAGTGCGGACAGGACTGGCTTGGAAAGATTTTAGGATTTCGGAGGCAATGATTTCGTAGGGGACTAATCTCCCGCCTTCGCCCATTCGACGCTGCTCAGGGCTACGGCGGATAAATTTTTTGGATTCCTTGTTCTCTTTACGGAGGTCGTTGATATGGGGGATTTGTTTTTTGATGGCTTGGAGAGTATTTTTTTCTATTTTAAAACCAAGCTCGCAGGCGATGCGAACGGCGCGGAGTATTCGGGAGTAATCTTCTTTGAAACGGGTGCGGGGGTTATTTACAGTACGGATAAGTTTGCGTTGCAGATCTCTTAAGCCATTGCAAGGGTCGATGACTTGAGATTGTTGATTGTTAATAGTTGATAGTTGATAGGCGATGGCGTTGATTGTAAAATCGCGGCGGGAGAGGTCTTTTTTGATTGGGAGGCGGTGGTTGAAAGTTACTTTGAAATCTTTGTAAGCGCCGGTGCCGAAGGAGTGTTCGGTGCGGGGGAGGGCGATGTCGATGGATTCGGAGGACGGAGGACGGAGGACGGAGGACGGAACGAGTGTTTTTGGCTGAAATTTGAAGATGCCGAAGTTTTTGCCGACGAAATTTACTTTGCCGTGTTTTTTTAGGATTTTTTCGAGCAATTTTATTTCGACATTGCGGACAACTAAATCAAGGTCGCCTGGATTTTGGCGGCCTATTATGATATCGCGGACTGTGCCGCCGACAAGATAAATCTCAGCGTTTTCCGGAAGATCATTTAAGAAATTTAAGATGCCGGATTTTTTGAGCTGGGAAGTGAAGGTTTTGAGGCGGGATGTGTTCATACAGCAGATTTTAGCAGATTAATAACGGATTATGTTTATATTCTATCGTAGATTGGGGGAAATAACAAATCCTCTCGGAAAAGAGGACTTGTTGTTATAATAATTTATTTTTTATGGTGTTGCATTTGCTATGGTGGGAGCGACAGGAGTTGAACCTGTGACCTCATCGATGTCAACGATGCGCTCTAACCAGCTGAGCTACGCCCCCGAGTGGTGGGCATGGGAGGACTCGAACCTCCGACCTCGTCATTATC
>JABMQE010000014.1 GCA_013203415.1 Candidatus Falkowiibacteriota bacterium
ACCCCTGCCAGGGTGCATACCTTGGCGGAGGGATTCGCCCTGTCATTCGACGGGGTAAAAACCCTCGACCCTTGCCCTGTCGAATGACAGGGTCTTGCTTGTTTTGATAATTTTTGGTGGACCCGGAGGGATTCGAACCCTCGACCTCCTGCTTGCAAAGCAGGCATTCTAACCAGCTGAACTACGGGCCCTTATCCTCCAAAAAACGAATTTGGCAAAACCCATTTCAAAAATATTTCAAACAAATTAAAAATCATTAAAAATCCAACAAAAACCGCAATCAACCCAATCGCCTTGTATGCTAAAACACTTCCCCCCTCGGTGTTTAGGTATTTTTCAGCAAACGGCAAAGGGCCTAAAAAGTTATAAAACCAATCTGTCTTTATTACCATAGCCCCCCCGAGTATTACTAATACTATTCCAAAAAATATAAATCCCATTTTTGTTTTTATTTATTAATTTATTGATTTACTAATTTATTAAAGATGAAAGCTACGATATTCATATCTGATTTATTTTTAAATAAAAATTAAAACTTAAAACTTAAAAATTAATTCTGTGGTGGGCATGCTGGGACTTGAACCCAGGACCTCGACTTTATAAGAGTCGCGCTCTTACCAGCTGAGCTACATGCCCCAATTTTTTATAACTCACATTGCCAACTGCCTGCCCGCTCAATCCGAGCATAGCGAGGAGCTGAGCGGGAGCTACATGCCCCAACTATTACCATTATACCCTACATTCCCATTCTCTTCAAACCCTCTTTTACCTTCGCAATTATTTCCCTTTCAACATCAATTATTTCCCTCTCTCTTATAAAAAATTCTATCTCTCTTTTTGCGCCCAAAGGTTTGTAATCCGAGGCCAGCTCTATTAGGTTTATATTTGGATTATAAGATTTAATTTTTACTCCCACTTTCTTTTCTTTCTCTTCGTAAAAAAGAATAACCACTTCTGCCTCGGGAATCGTCGATATTAATTCGTCCATAACCTTGCTTAAACTTTCCTTTCCGCTCGATACTCCCACTTTATCAAAATCGCTCATTGTTAAAGTCGACCAAACAAGTCCTTGTTTTTCCCTGTCCTGTTCCAACCTTGCCAAAACCCGTCCCCAAAGCTTTAAGTCCGAAACCGACTTTGTTCTAAAAAGATTATTAACAATCTCTTCTCTTCTCCCGCCTGCCATAATCAAACTGCTTGTTGCAATCAAAGTTTGCGGGGTTATTTGCAGGGACTTAAAATTCTTTGTTTTGGAAATTATTCCTGTAAGGAGCAAAGTTGCCAAATTCTCGTTAATCCTGTCTTTGCCAAAAGATTCTATTTCTTTGTAAATAATTTCCGCTGTCGAAGTTGCTACCAAATCAACATGGTTTATCTGGCCAAAATGTTCATTTCCTGGGTGATGGTCGATATTAATAATCGGCACCTCATAAAAAAATTCCGTATTATTGTCGTAAATTTTCCCAAGTGATTCCAATTCTTCCGTATCAACCACAAAGGCCAAATCAAAAGCAAAATTAGAGCTGTCGAAATTTGTATCTTCGGGTGTGAAAAATCCTCCGCTTGGCGTAATAAAAATCTTCAGTTTCCCATCTTTTATATCATAACTAAGTTCTTTAACTTTAGTCCTCGAAACATCCAAAGAAATAATAAATTTTTTAAGAGCCGGCAAATCATTTTGTATCTCCTTCGCCATCGGCAAAAAAGCCAGGTTGTCTGGCAAAGAAAAGTCACTGCAGGCAACAGTCACTTTTTTATCCAGCTTTTTTAGAACCCCCACCAAAGCCAAAGCCGAAACCAAACTATCAATTTCAAAATCTTTCTTAAAACAAACCAGTATCTTTCGGGCTCCGTTTATATAATTGTAAATCTGTTGTTCTGTTGTTAATGGCACTGTCTCTAAATTAAAAATAATAGAGCTCTCCATTATAGCGTAATAAAAAGAAAGCGTCAACTCAAGTTAATTCCCAACCCGTTGACTAAATGCTATAATTAGGATAGGATTATAAGATTCATAGCTATGGTCGCTAGGTTTCGAGCAGTTGGTTTTTTATCCTCGTAATAAATCTTGAAATTATTGTTAAATTGTTAAATTGTTTCATTGTTGAGTTTTTAGTAATTTAACAGTTTAACAATTTAGCAATGTAACAATTTAACAATGTAGTCAGATGAACATAACCGAACTCGCCAGAAAATTAAAGATTCCAACAAAAGAGTTAAGGCAGGCCCTGCCAGAGCTCGGTTTTGATATTGGCGTCCGTGCTATAAAAGTTGATGATACTTTAGTTGATAAAATTACCTCTGCTTTCGAGGGAAAGAAAAAAGAAGAGGCCTTGTTAGTATCCCGCGACGAAGTAAAACGCGCTCCCCAGGAAGAAAAAGATTTATCCGCCGACTTGTCCCCCGAAGCTCGCAAAGCGAAGGGGGGAGCCTTGGCGAAGGCGGGAGAAGAACAACAAATAAAAGAAGTAAAAATTCCAGGCAGCATTTCGGTTCACGATTTTGCCGAAAAATTATCTTTGCCAATAAATAAAGTTATGGCCGAACTTATGAGTAATGGTATTATGGCTACGATTAACGAAGAAATAGATTTCGAAACTGCCTCTATTATTGCCGAGGATTTGGGTTTTAAAGCAGAAAAAGGCGGGAAAGATGCCGAAGGATCAAAAAACCAGACCAACAAAGACAAGCTAAAAAAATTATTAAAAGAACAAAAAAAGACCAACCTTAAGTCCCGCCCTCCGGTTGTTGTTGTTATGGGCCATGTCGACCACGGCAAAACTTCTCTCCTCGATGTCATCCGCGAAACCAATGTTGTTGCCGGAGAAGCCGGCGCCATCACCCAGCATATCGGTGCTTATCAAGTCGAGAAGAAAAATCGAAAAATTACTTTTATCGATACTCCTGGCCACGAGGCCTTCAAATCCATGCGGGCTCGCGGCGGAGGAGTTGCCGATATCGCTGTCCTTGTTATCGCCGCTGATGATAATATCCAGCCCCAAACCCTAGAATCAATTCGCGTTATCGAACAAGAAAAACTTCCTTTTGTTGTTGCCATCAATAAAATTGATAAACTCGAAGCCGATATTGATAAAATTAAAACCTCCTTAGCAGAGCTTAATCTTAATTCGGAGGACTGGGGCGGTAAAACTATTTGCGTTCCTGTTTCTGCCACCAAAAAACAAGGCATAGACGAGCTCTTGGAAATGATTCTTTTAATCGCAGACATGGAAAAAGAAAATCTTAAATCCGATTTCAAAGGCCCTGCTTTAGGCACTGTCATCGAATCCCATAAAGACAAAAACGAAGGCCCGGTTGCCACTGTTCTTATCCAGGCCGGCACCGCCCGTCTTGGCGACCAGTTCACAATCGGCTCTACCTATGGAAAAATTCGCGCTCTTAAAGATTATAAAGGTTCAAAGCTAGATTCCGCTACCCCTGGCACTCCCGTTCGCATGCTCGGGCTTAAAAGCACGCCCCAAGTCGGTGATATTTTAGAGGTCATAACCGACCCCAAAGAGCTAAAAAATAAAATAAAGGCCGGTACTGTTAAAAAATCAACCAAGCTTAATCTTGGCCGCGGCATTGTCGAAAAAGCAAAGGCCGAAGAGGGGATCGAAATTAAAAACTTAAATATTGTTTTACGCGCCGATGTCGTTGGTTCCCTGGAAGCTGTTGTCGAAGTCGTCGAGGAAATCAAACACGAAGAAATAAATCTAAATATTACAAAAAAGGCCTTGGGCAATGTCACCGAATCCGATATTATCCAAGCCGAAACCTCCGAAGTAACCGATAAATCTTTAGTTATCGGCTTTAATGTTGCCTTAAACCCTGGCGTTAAAAACCTCGCCCAAGAAAAAGGCGTTAATATCAAAACCTACAAAGTTATTTACGAACTAATAGACGATGTTAAAAAGAATTTAGAAGAACTCCTTTCCTTAGAACGCATCCGCCATGATGTTGCAAAGTTAGAAGTTCTAAAAATATTCCGCACCGAAACCGATGCTGTAATTTTGGGCGGCCGCGTCACCAAAGGCAAGCTCGCAACTAATCTCCTAACAGATATCCTCCACGAGGAAAAACTTATAGGCGCTGGCAAAATCACCGAACTTCAATCAAACAAGCAAAAAGTAACCGAAGTTAAAACCGGAAGCGAATGCGGCCTAAAAATCCAAACCAAAGCCAAAATAGCCGAAGGCGATGTCCTCGAATTCTACCGCATCGAAGAAAAAGCCAAAACGCTATAATTTAAATATGAACCCAAAACTTCAAAAAATAAAAGAATTAGTAGAAAAAGAATTATGTCATCTCGACCCCAGCCATAACATCAAGCACTGTATAAGAGTTTATAATAATTGCCTGCTTATAGCCGAAGAGGAAAAAGTTGATTTGGAAGTCCTCCAAGCCGCCGCCCTCTTGCACGACATCGGTGGGGCTATAGAAATGTCGGATCAAACAGGCGAAATCGACCATGCCGAAGAAAGCGTCAAAATGGCTGCGCCCATCCTCAAAGATTTAGATTTTCCAGAAGATAAAATAAAACACATCCAAGATTGCATAATTTCTCACAGATACAGAAACGAAAATAAGCCGAAAACAATCGAAGCCAAAATTTTGTTCGATGCCGACAAGCTAGATTCTTTAGGCGCTATTGGTATTGCTCGTTCTTATATCTGGGTTGCCAAAAATAATGCTAAAATTTATACAAATATTGATGATATTGATGTAGATGAGTATGTTAAGGAAAATCTCGCAGGAAAAATTAATGGAAGAGTTAAAGATAAAACTAAACACAGTCCTCAACTCCAACATGAAACAAAATCTAAGTTTTTAGCGGATAAGATGCATACTAAAAAAGGAAAAGAAATCGCCAAAGAAAGAACAAAGTACGAAAAAATTTTTCTAGACATATTAGAAAAAGAAATCAAAGGTGAATTATAAATAGATGCCTCTGTGGAGGACATTATAAAGTCCTCTATCATATTCCAAATTCCATGAAGCAAACCATCAAAAATCGAAAAGGCCAGAACCTAGTTGTTTTAGTTGAACAAACTCAAAGTCAAAAAGGACTCGCCTTTGTCATGCATGGTCTTGGCGGTTTTAAAGAACAAGTCCACATCCAAACAATAGCCGAAAGTTTCAAGGAAAACAGCTATACTGTAGTTCGATTCGATACCACTAACACCTTCGGTGAAAGCGGCGGTAAGTATGAAGATGCAACCACAACAAATTACTACGAAGATTTAGAAGATGTTATTAGTTGGTCATCAAAACAAACTTGGTATCAAGAACCTTTTTGCTTAATTGGCCATAGTTTGGGTGGCGGCTGCACTGTTTTGTATGCTGAAAATTATCCAAACAAAGTTAAGGCCTTAGCGCCGATTTCCACTGTTGTCTCTGGCAAGCTACGCTTTGAGGCCCATTCAAAAAAAGAATTAGATGAATGGCAGAAAACAGGTTGGCAAATCAGAGAAAGCACATCAAAACCAGGAGTGCTTAAAAAACTGCCGTGGTCTCACATGGAAGATTGTTTAGAATATGATTTACTCAAAAAAGCAGATAGATTAACCATGCCCGTGTTGCTTATCGTAGGCGAGAACGATAAAAGCACTCCGCTCAAACATCAAAAGATCTTATACGATAAACTTCCAAGTAAAAAGGAACTGCATATTATAAAAGGCGCTGAGCACACTTTTCGTGAGAAACATCATCTCCAAGAAATCAAAGAGATATTTAATAATTGGATAAAAAAGTTAGATTAAACTTTGTTACGTACCTGCCTGCCGGCAGGCAAGGCATGTTACGTAGCATAGGGGCCCCGTCGGGGCCCCTACGAGGCCCCTATCTTTACAAAAATAAAAACAGGACC
>JABMQE010000104.1 GCA_013203415.1 Candidatus Falkowiibacteriota bacterium
CTCCCCAGCACCAGAGCTCGCTTGAGCTCGCCCAGAACCAGAGCTATCGCTCGATTCTGGACTTTGCTCGGTGCGGGGCTGCGCATCCCCGCTTTCAGCGGGGCTGCTTGTTTTCTTTTCTTCGCCTTTGTCGTCCTCGTTTTTGTTTTCTTGCTTTTTTGTTTCTTTGTTTTCTTTTGAATCCTTGTCTGACTTTTTATCTTCATCCTTTGGTTTTTCCTCATCTGACTTTGCGCCAGGTGCTGCTGCTTCTTCGATATCAATTTTCCAGCCAGTGAGCTTGGCGGCGAGGCGGACGTTTTGGCCGGCTTTGCCGATAGCTAAAGAAAGCTGATCTGGTTTAACTTTTACTTTGGCGATTTTTTCTTCTTCTTTAAGTTCGACCGAAACCACTTTGGCTGGAGAAAGAGCGTTGGCGATAAACTTAACTGAATCATCATTGTGCAGAATGATATCTAATTTTTCACCGCCGAGCTCGGTAATAATGGTTTGGATGCGGGTTCCACGCTGGCCGACACAAGCGCCGATAGGATCGATTGAATCATCGCTGGTGGCAACAGCAACCTTGGAACGAGAGCCGGCTTCGCGGCTTAGGGTTTTAATTTCGACAGTGCCAGCGGCGATTTCGGGAACTTCCAAACCAAAGAGTTGTTTAACAATTTCGGAATGAATGCGGGAGACAACGATTTCCGGACCTTTGGAGGTTTCGCGAACCTGGCTTAGGTAAAAGCGGTAGCGCTGGCCGGAATTATAATTTTCGTTTTCGATTTGCTGGTCGGGTGGAAGGATAGCAGTGGCGTTGCCAAGATCAACCAGAACGAGAGCGCCTTCCTGACGCTGAACTATGCCAGAAATAACAGAACCTTCTTTTTGTTTGTATTCTTCTAAAAGAGTGTTGCGCTCGGCTTCGCGGAGGCGCTGGATAATAACCTGCTTGGCAGTTTGAGCGGCCATGCGGCCGAATTCGGATGGGATTTTAAGTTCGGTTTTTATCTCGTCGCCTATTTTGGCGGTTTTTTTATTTTTTTTGGCGTCCGAAATCTGAAGATCGGTGCGGGGATTAAATTTGGGCCGCTCCTCCTCCTCGATTTCATTGTTTGGCTCACTTGGTTTATCGTCTTTTGAAGTTTTGGCTTTGGACTTATCTTCCGCCTTATCCTTTTTGGTTTTTTTATCCCCAGCACCAGCCCCGCCTGCGGCCGGGGCGGTGCGGGGCTGCCCCAAGTCATCCGACGGGGCAGGCGCGTCGCTTTCGGCTTTGCTTGCTTTTTTTTCTTTAACTTCGACTTCTGATTTTTCACCTGACTCTGGTTCCAACTCTTCCTCGGGCACGTCCTCGACAACGGTTTTTATATCAAAAACACGGGTTTTTCCAGTTTCGGGATCAAACTTGGCTTTCGCATTCTGGTTTTTCTCTCCAAAGTCCTTACGATAAGCAGCGGCCAAGGCCTGCTCTATTGTATCGATAACTGATTCGTGAGAGATATTTTTTTCTTCGCAAATTTGTTTTATTGCGATTGCGATTTCTGATTTTGGCATTTGTTTGATATTATTTTTTAGTAAAAAAAGCTAGTATAATTATCTTATACTAGCTTGAGTTTATTATAGCAGATAATAAAAATTATGCAAGGGGATTTCAAAAAAGCAAGAAAGCAACCCTTCGACAAGCTCAGGGCGGGGAAAAACAAAAAAGCACCCCGTGTTTAGCGGGGCGCTTTTCTATTTTATTCCGTTGAATCCGTTATTATCCGTTTAATCCGTGTAAGAATCAAAACGGTAAATTGGAACTTGGCGGCGGGGGCGGGGGGATATCATCTTTTTTATCGGCTTTGGGTTCTCCCGCCTTCGCCCCGCCATGCGAGGCTTCGGCGGATAAATCTTTTTTTTCTTCGGGTTTTGATGAATCGAATAAATCTAGAGTTTCACCCTTTTTTTCCTCGTCTGGTTCTTCTTTTTTAAGCAACTGAATTATTAAAGCAATAATAAGGATGGCTAATATTACCAGACCGATGATTTTTGACCAATTGGTTCCGCCTTCTTCGCCTTCTTCGCCTTCGCCTTCTGTATCGTCGGAAATAACATCGGCATCACTCACGCCATCATCAACAGTGCCAGTTATTGGAGGTTCGTCTGTTCCACCCTGGTCTTCGATAACAACATCGGCATCATCGCTGCGATCTTCAATATCAATTTCGATATCGGGCTCTGTGCCTTCTGAATCGGCAGTTCCGTCTACACTGATTTCGACGTCTGGTTCTGCAGTTTGAGCGCCTGCAAGCACGATTTGGAGCTGTTCGGGAGTAAGCAGTCGCCAGTTAATAGTGTTAGAATTAGGGCTTTTTTGACCGTCTGGGGAATAAGCAATCGCGTAAAAATGATTTAAGCCGTATGGAAGGTCTTGTTTTGGACGAAAGTAGAATCTGGTGGCATCGGAAGAATCGTCTGTAAAATCGATTGGATGCATAACTCCGTTAACATAAACCTCGATACGGGAGCCCTTAGGGGCAGTACCATGGATGTAGGGGCGCTGCCAGCTGGCTCCTTTGTGATAGGGCCAAAGAAGGGCTGGGGCAGGACCAGTGCCAAGAACAGGAGCGGGCAAGAGTTCGGTCGGGGCAGGAGGGGGTTGAATTTCAGAAGGAGGAGATTCTTTGATTAGGAAGGTCATGAGCTTTGATTCTAGGCTCTCTCTGCCTGAAATGCGGTCGACAGCAATAGCTTTAAGTTGATGGAGCCCTAATGTTAGGTCATTTTTTGGCAGATAAGAAAAAGTAGCAGTGCCAGAGGGGTTATTTTGGGCAAAAAGTTCACCATCATACTCGCCATCAATAAAAATCTTGACAAGAGAGTCGTTTTTTGCCACACCGACAATAAAAGGCCTAGCTGGAGTGGTTTTTGAATTAACAATTGGTTTGAGTAGGGTCGGAGGGACAAAACCAATAACCTCGAATTTAATTTCTGTTTTTTCGCTAGTATTAGCATCAACAGCAGCAATGGCGCTTATGGTGTGGCGGCCGGGTTTAAGAACAGACGGGACAGAATAAGAGAAATTAGCAGTACCAGACTCATTATCACTGACTGTAGCAGAACCAGAGAGCTCATCATCAACAAAAATGTGAACTTGCGCACCATTAAGGGTATTGCCGGTGATGATGGGTTTGTCAGAGCTAATTTTTTCACCTTCGATGGGGGAAATAATAGCGGGGGAAGGCAGAGGATCAGTTTCGGCAGCAAAAACAGGGCTTGTTAATAAAAAAGCTACAAAAAAAAGCGTTATAAAAACACTTGTGATGGCAGCTTGGAAAATTCGTCTTTTTAAGATAGCGGAACGCATAGGCATTCTCCTTGCATTACCTCCTTTATGATTTAGTATATTTAATTAGTTAAGGTATCTTATAATAAGAGGGTTCTCTGGTCAAGCGATGATGGTGTGCATAACCTGTTTATTAATTTTTGTTTTATAAAAGGGCTAAATATTTTCATAATGATGGATTCTGGCTTTGCGGGTTTTAGGATTTATATCGATAGCAATAACATCCAGGCGCCAGTTGGGAGGATTGATATTTTTTTTATTTAAGTAATGGCTGATGGTGCTTGTTATTTTGCCTTGTTTGATGTTATCGACTAATTCTTCCGGATGGCCGAAGATTTGGGAATTAGAATTGGTGCGAGATTTAACTTCTACAAAGACAAGCCAGTCGACTTCTTGTTTTACTTTTGCAATAATATCGATTTCACCAAACTTACTATGGTAGTTGGTTTCCTGGATGGAGTAGTTTTTATTTTTTAGGTAGTCGCAGGCGAGACGTTCGCCGAGGGAGCCGATGTTTTGGGTGTAGGACATAGAAATGAGAAAAGAGAAAGGGGGATTTATTCTTTGATTAATCCTAAACGAAATCAGTTGTCGGAAATCGGAGAACAGTTACAGAAAACAGATATCAGAAATCGGTTCTGAAAACGGAAATCGGTAGTTTTTGGTTTTCTGGTTTCTGCCCTGTTCTCTGTTTTCAGATTTCTCAACCGATTTCTGTCTTCCGATGTCTGTAACTGATCTCTGTTTTCTGTCAACTGACTTCCTCCGGGCTTATTTTATCAGATGTTTGTTGTAGCCGAGTTTGACGAGTTGTTCATAGGCAGACCAGACATCAGGAGGAATATCCTGGGGAATTTGAAAGCCCTTGGCTGGATAGATTTTGATGCGTTGAAAATCGGCAACAATGGAATTTATCAATCTTTCTTTAGGGTATTCTTTGGTTGGGTATTTATCAAAAGAAATTTTGGGTGAAGTGACAATTACGTTTTTTCCGAACCACTGTTTTTTAAAGGTGGCAAAAGCCCTTCGTTCCATAAAGGGTTTGGTGACGACGATGAATTTTTGGGGATTGAAATTTTTTTCTTGCAAAAGTTTTTTGGTGAAGAGGATATTTTCGCCGGTGTTGGTTGACTTATCTTCGATTAAGATTTTTTCTTTGGGGACTCCCATCTTAAGCGCTACTAGAGAAAACAAGTAGGCCTCGGTGTCTTTCCAGTCGCTGGTAAAACGACCGCGGTTGCCAGCGAAAACTATAAAGGGAGCAAGGCCATCAAAAAAAAGCTGGGCAGCTCGTTCGGCAACGCGGAGATCATGGCTACCGAGTGTGAGGATACAATCAGCTTTTTTTAGCTTGTGGTTTAGGAGATGATAGTTCCATATTTTTTTGGCAAGGTTGTCTACGGATTGGGGCATAGTGTTAACAGAAATTCGTTGTTGGAAAATAGAAAGCAGTTACGAAACAAGAAACTAGAAATTAGAAAGTAGAGTTTTGTTTTTTATTTTTTCTTTTTGGGAAGATATTTTTCGAATTCCTGACGTTCGGTGAAATCTTGACGCGCCTTCGGAGCTTTTTTGACAACATATTTTAGGAGGAAGACAAGCCAGACGATAAAACCTATAAGCCAGAATAGAAAGAGAAAACGGCGGGAGAAAAAATAAACATGAGTTTGGCGTAAAAAAAATAAAACCCAGCCCGTAAGGCCGAGAGTGAAAGCGAAGGTTGAGATTTTGGTGGCGACTTTCTTGGTTGTGATGTCTATTTCTTTTTTTCTGGACCAGATGACAGCGATGATGGCAACGACGACGAGTAACCCAAATACACCAACAGCAAGGCCCCATTGCAATGGCTTTAAGGGGGCAGGGTTGACTAGGAAGATATATTGTAAGTCAAACAGCTTGGTAATATCCATGGTATTGATGGTTCGTCTATAAGCGAGGTATTAATAATTTTTAATTTGAAATTTTTAATAACGATTTATTTGTTTGAAGATTTATTTGGTTTCGGAGTTTAAGTAGCTGGCGTTTGGAAGTTTGCCACCCTCTTGTACGAAGCCAGTGCCGGCAGGAATAAGGCGGCCGATGATAACATTTTCTTTAAGGCCCAAAAGATGGTCGATGCGACCGTTGGTTGAGGCATCGATTAAAACGCGGGCGGTTTCCTGAAACGAAGCGGCGGACAAGAAACTATCGACAGAGAGAGAAACTTTGGTAATGCCTAATAAAAGCTCTTTAGCTTTGGCTGGTTTTTTCTTGGCAGCCAGTATTTCTTCGTTAACTTTGTTAACATAAATCTTAGACATTGTTTCGCCTGGAAGTAAATTAGTATCGCCCGAATCGACAATAAGACAGCGAGAAAACATCTGGCGGGCAATGACTTCGATATGCTTGTCGTTTAATTTTTGGCCTTGAGAGGAATAGATATACTGAATCTCTTTAATAATATATTTTTGAACATCGGTTCGGCCTTTTAACTGGTAGAGCTCGAACAAATCGACATTGCCATCGGTTAGCTGGTCACCGGCAGCAACAAGGTCGCCATTAGAAATCCAGATGTTGTCGTTGGACATAACCGGGTACTCTTTAATATTGTCCCTAGCAACAACAACTTTTATCTGGTTTTCGGTAATTTTGACAGTGCCGGGATTTTTGGCGCCAACAGCGATTTTACCACGCTCCATCAAAACTTCGCCTTCGATAACACTATCGCCGTCTTTAACTATAATAGTATAGCCATTTTTTATTTGGTAGCGGTCTTCTTTGTTTTCTTTGTATTTAATCTGGATTTTTCGGCCATCTTCTCCTTCGGCGATTTTTGCGGAGCCCGAAACTTCGGCAACAACAGCTTTACGCTTTAGGGGGCGGGCTTCAAATATTTCTTCGACTCTAGGCAGCCCTTGGGTAATATCTTTGCCGGCCACACCACCAGTATGGAAAGTTTTTAGAGTTAGCTGAGTACCGGGTTCGCCAATGCTTTGGGCGGCAATAATGCCGACAGCAGTGCCGAGCTTAACCGGCTTGTTGTAGCCCAAATCGTAGCCATAACATTTTTGGCAAGCGCCCCGAATGGTTCGGCAATTAATTACCGAACGGATACGAATTTCTTTTAAGGCAAGCTTGGTAATTTGTTCGATTTTGCTTTTAGAAACAATTTCTCCTTTTTTGACCACTACTTTTCCTTTAGGGTCTACGATATCTTCTATTAAAACGCGGCCGATAATCCTATCTTCTAGTTCTTCTCCCATTTCTTCACTTTCCCTGCGAGTTAAAACAATACCTTCCTTATCCCCGCAATTTTCTTCGGTGATAACAACATCATGAGAAACATCGACCAAGCGACGGGTAAGATAACCAGCATTGGCAGTACGGAGAGCGGTGTCGGCCAGACCCTTACGGGAGCCGTGAGTAGCAATAAAATATTCTAAAACATTAAAGCCCTTTTTATAATTGGCTTTGATAGGAAGTTCGATAATTTCTCCCTGAGGATTGGTAACCAGACCCTTCATGCCCATCATCTGGGTGATTTGGCCCCAAGAACCTCTAGCACCGGATTCAACCATAGAGTAAACAGAGCCGTTTTTATCCAAACTCGCTTGGCTTAGTTCGACAATTTTATCTTTGGCAGCCACCCAAAGTTCGATAATTTTTACGTGGCGCTCCTCTTCGGTTAGAAAACCGGCTTCGAACTGCTCTTCGATTTCGGCCACTTTGCCTTCGGTTTCTTTAATGATATCTTCGCGTTCGGGCAAGTTGGGCAGATCATCCATACCCCAAGAAGCACCGGCGGCAGTCATGTATTCGAAAGTTAAATCTTTAATAGCATCCAAAACTACAGCGGTTTTTTGAGGACCAAAAAGATCTAAGCTAGTACTAATTATTTTTTTCATGGTTTTTAATCCCATCACCTGTTCGTAATCTCTAAGTTCTTTTGGAAGGATGGAATTGAAAAGGATGCGGCCGACACTGTTTTCCTTGAGTTTGCCTTCGGTTTTTACTTTTATTTTTTGGTTGGTGGTAATACATTTGTTTTCGTAGGCAATAACAGCTTCTTTTTCGGAAGAGAAGGCCTTGATTTTTTCGGGCGGGGTATCTTCTAAGCGAGTCATAAAATAGCAGCCCCAGATCATATCTTTATCGGGAGTAGTAACAGGATCGCCAGTGGCCGGCTTTAGAAGATTGTTTATAGAAAGCATTAAATTGGCAGATTCTTTTTTGGCTTCTTCGGTTAAAGGAACATGGACAGCCATTTGGTCGCCGTCAAAGTCGGCGTTGAACGGAGGACAAACTAAGGGATGGATTTGGATGGCTTTACCCTCGATAAGAATCGGCTTAAAGGATTGGATGGAAAGGCGATGGAGGGTAGGGGCGCGGTTAATCATAACGGTAGATTCTTTAATAACCTCTTCTAAAATATCCCAAACTTCTTTGGGCCCCTGCTCTATAAGGCGAGAAGCGGAACGGACATTATGAACATGGCCGGCTTTGATAAGACGGGAAATTACAAAAGGCTTAAAAAGTTCGATGGCCATAACCTTGGGCAAACCAACCTGATGGAGTTTAAGATGGGGACCGACGATAATAACCGAACGACCAGAATAATCAACACGCTTACCAAGAAGATTTTGGCGAAAGCGGCCTTGTTTGCCTTTAA
>JABMQE010000105.1 GCA_013203415.1 Candidatus Falkowiibacteriota bacterium
AAATTTATTTGTATAATAAGGCAAAAAAGGCGATTGAGACCAAGGGGCCGGCTGTGCTTAATGTTTTTTCACCTTGTATTCCAAACTGGAAATTGCAGGTTAATGAGGCATTGGATATTTCTAAGTTGGCGGTTGAAACATGCTTTTGGCCTTTGTATGAGGTTGTTGATGGAAAATATATTATAAATTACACCCCAAACAAAAAAAGACCAATTAAGGACTTTTTGATGAACCAAGGCAGATTTAAGCATTTGTTTGATAAAGGCGGGGAGGAGATTATTGACAGGTTGCAGGGAGAGGTGGATAGAAGATGGGAGGAGCTTTTGAAGATGGCGGGGGATTAATTTTTAGTTTTTCACCCTCACGGGTGATCAGCCGTGAGGCTGATAATTTTTATTTAAGTTTTAGTGCCAGTTTGTGATAAGCTGTTTTTTTATAGCTTGATTATCGCCCACAAGAAAAATGCTAAGAGTCCGATTTGGATTATGACCATCTGGTAAGTTTTTAATTTTGCCTGCCAAATGTTGTGAACCCAGCTATGGAATTTGCAGTAGGGTTTTAGAAATTTCCACTTGGTAACTTTATGAACACCCCAAAGAAAATCAGGAAGATAGCCGCCAACAATACCAGCGAGGATAACATAGGGGTTGGGAAAATCTAAGGTTAAAAAAAGAATCGCAGCCATGATTATAATTAGAATAAAATCGGCAAGGGCAATGTAAAAATATTTTTTTATTTTATTGTTGTCTTTTTTCATCCAAGTGTCTAAAGATTCGCAATCATGAGGAAAAAAATCTAAGACAAAATGAAAGATAAGAGCTAGAAAAAAGGCCAAGGGAATGCTGGCTGTTTGTTTGGCAATCAAAATGCCGGCAGTGCTGTGGACGATTGGATACATTGCTTTATGTTAGAGAATTAAAAAGGCGAGGATGACTATGATTAATGTTTGAAGGAAAAGAGCATACTTAATAGATAGCTCTTTTTTAATAAATCTTTGAATAGTGCGGGCATGAAACTTAGTTATTTTTACAGATGTTTTTTTTGATGTTTTTTTTAATAACTTAAACGGGTTCCAAGATTGTTTAAGTATTTTTAGGGGATTCCAGAGGATATAGAGGACATCCGGCAAGGTACTGCCGATAATAGCGGCAGTCATGGCATAAGCGTAATTAACATCTATTTTGTAGATAAAATAGATTGATAAGACAGTGGCTATAACAATATCAGTTAGAACGATATTTTTAATTCTTTTTTTGATGTTTCCGTGTTTTAGCCAGATATCCAACTCTTTATCGCCATGAGGAACTACGTCTATTAAAAAATGGCTAAATAAGCCAATTAAAAAAGCTAGGATTGGGTTTTGGAGTTGTTGGCCGATAAGAATACCGGCGGCGGCATGGACGGTTAGAAACATGGGAAAATTAAAAATGAAATATAAAAGATGAAAAACACAAATTAAAAATAAAAAATGTTTTTAATATTTTATATGTGTATTTTATTTTTTATTTTTAGTTTTTTATATTTGTCTGGTAGCAGGGGTGGGGATCGAACCCACGACCTCAGCGTTATGAGTGCTGCGCTCTTACCAACTGAGCTACCCTGCCCTAAAGGCTTGGTAGCGGGGGTGGGAATTGCACCCACGACCTCCGGATTATGAGCCCGGCGAGCTACTACTGCTCCACCCCGCGATAATATACAAAAAAGCAAGTGATTATCTTGCTTTTAGAGTATAGCTTATTTTTCTAGTTTTGGCAAGTTTTTTGAATAATTTCTTTGAATTTTGTTGGTTCTAAAATCGGCCATTCATGCGCCCCTTTGATGATTTTGATGTTGAGGTTTTTTGGGAGTTTTAAGATTTCTTTTAATGGGAAATGGGCATCTTTGTCAGAAAAGATGATTTTAAGGTTTTGGATTCTGGAAGCTTCATTTTCTTTGAAATGTAGTTTTTTTATGATTTTTATTTTTTTAAGGGACCAGACAGGATGGGAGAATATGTTATTAACGAAAACGGTAACCATTTTAAGGCCGGCAGATTTTAAGAGGATTTTTTCACCAGCCAGAAGGCCAATGATTATTTTTTTAAAGTTTAAGGGTATGAGGCCGACAGGGTTTAAGAGGATTATTTGCTGGTAGTTTTCATAGTATAGGCCATAGGCCATGGAGACAGCTCCGCCAAAGCTATGGCCGATTATGATTGGGTTTTTTATTTTGTTTTTAATTATAAATTGATGGATACTATCTGCAAATGATTTTATGGTTAGGTCTTTTGTTTTTAGGGGGCGAGTAAAATCGATTGCAAATATATCGAAATTATTTTTAATAGTGTTTAAGCTTTTTTGGTATATTTTTTGATTACCCCCAAAGCCGGAGATAAAGATTAAGGATTGTTTTTGGGTTGGGTTTTGCATGGGGTTTTTGTTGGTATGGTGGGACGCTGAGCGTCCCTTCACCAAGCTGAGCTTGGTGCCGAAGGAGCCCAGAACCAGAACAAGTTCGGTTCTGGGCAGAGGGCCCTAAATCACTCGCTACGCTCGGGTTTAGGGTAAAACTTTTGGTGCCGAAGGAGGGACTCGAACCCTCATGGTGTTGCCACCACTGGATTTTGAA
>JABMQE010000106.1 GCA_013203415.1 Candidatus Falkowiibacteriota bacterium
TTCTAATGGCGACATTAGGATGGGGTAAACTTCTGCTTAAGTGAAAGACCAAATTTGGTAGGTCGTTTAGATAGATGGTCATCGCCCTAAATTTTTGGGGAACAGGATTCGGCTTATAGGTTTGCTTGGACATTAAAAAATCAAGGTTTTGCCTTGGTTTTTTAGTTTGGGTTGTTGATAAGTTACTTGACATTTACTATTTTGGCTTATATACTATAATAACTAATATAGTATATATTAGTATTTATAAATTAAGTTCCTTTTTGAAAAAAGGAAAAAGGGAGATTTTATTATGACGAGAAATAAAATTTTAACAAAAATTTTAACATTAACGCTTCTGGGCGTTTTTTTAGTTGTGCCTTTTAGTGCTGTTTATGGTGTGCAAGGAAATAATGGTAATGGTAATCCTAATCCTAAAGGAGATTTTGGGACTATGACGCCGCCCCTGCCTGCGGGGATAGTAATTGAAACTTTTTCTGTTAACTCACCGGTTAGGGACGGGGTTTATACCCAGTTTTATGTTCTTGTTTCGGGAATACCAGAGGAGGCAGTAGAGGATTGGAGTTATTCTATGGATTTTGGTGATGGGAATACTGTTACTTATAATTTTGATTTAGCGGATGTTTATGGTGTCGACCAGGTAGAAGCCTGGATTTCTCACTTATACGGGGGGGTAGGCACTTATCAAACAATGCTTAGGGTTTATAATCCTAGTGGAGAGCAGGTAGCAGAAGCAGGACCATTAGAAGCAGAAGTGATATGGGATACACAAGTAAAAACTTTTTCTGTTGGTTCGCCGGTTTTAAATGGAATGCATGCTCAGTTTTTTGGTCATATTACGGGAATACCAGAGGATACAGTAGAGGATTGGAGTTATTCTTTGGAAACAGGGGACGGGAATACTCTTACTTTTAATTTTGATGAATTTGAAGCTTGGGATGATGAGTCGGAAATTGGAATTTCTTATTTATTTCCTGGGATAGGTACTTATCCAGGAAATATGCTTAAGATTTATAATCCAGATGGAGAATTAGTAGCAGAGGCAGGACCGTTAGAAGTTGAGGTAGTGTCTTCGGGTTTTGAGATTATTAAAATGTATTATAAAAGTGGATATGCCGGAGCTTTTAATTATATGGATATTAGAGGTCTAAATCCTTACAGGGATTATGCAATCCATTTTTCTGGAGGTGGTAGCGAGGCAGATGCAGTAGTAGAAAAGACATATAGTGTGCAAGATTTTAAGAGATTTAAATTTATAATTCCAGATATTACATCTGGAGATTATGATGTTACAGTTAGGTATGTGGGCGAAGAATCTGTTGCCTTAAATTATCATATTAACGGGCCAAGGCTTTATATGCTGTATCCAAGAGATAAGGGAATGCCTGGTGATACTTTAGGAGTTACAGCGGTTGGTTTTGGAAGCAGTCCTAGGATATTGTTTAGAGGGGCTGGCGGAGATACCGACCTAACTTGTTCCAAAGTTACAAATTGGAAATATAATTGTATTGTTCCAGTTTTAGATCCAGGAGATTACAATGTAGTGGTTGTTACTAATGCTGGTGAGAGTAATACAAAAAAGTTTACAATTGGCGGAGAGGAATTAAAGATGCCGGAAGTTACTCACATTAGAACTTATAAAGTTAGAGATGGTAGGTTGGGGGAAATGACCTTTCTTGGAGTTATGGGCCATAATCTTAAGAATGCTCAAGTAAGTGTGGTAGGATTTGCTGGGAATCTTCAAGTAAAGACCAGATGGCGTGATTTATATATTGGGTCGTATTTGTCGCCAAAGTTAGATCCAGGAGTTTATACGCTAGAGGTTGTTGGTAATCCGCATGGTACTGTTACCAAAGAGTTTACAGTTAGGTAATAATATTAGAATACCAAAAAAGAGCTCCGCATGCGGGGCTCTTTTTGTATCTTTACAGAATAGGCGAAATGGGCTAAGATTTGAGCATGCGAACCCCGCACTAATCCTCGCTACGCTCGGATAATGCGGGGCAAGTAGCCCGTTTAACTACCCAAAGATATAAATGGGCCCATGCGAATTATTTTTTACTATGAAAAAGGCAGAAATAACATTCTCGGTGCTTCTGGTGCCGGTTGATTATTTAATGATAATATTGGCGGCTTTGTCTGCTTATTCTTTGCGTTTTTCGGACTTTTATCAATCAAGAATTAGGGAGATTGTTTTTGAGATGCCTTTTTCTGGCTATTTTCCAGTCGCTTTAGGAGTGGGAATAGTTTGGCTGGCAATATTCGGTTTGATGGGTTTATATACAATGGGCGGTAGGAAAAAGTTTATAGACGAGATTTCGAAAGTGATTGTTGGGTGCAGTGCGGGATTGGCTGTGATTACAATTTTGATATTTTTTAAGCGCGAACTTTTTGATTCGCGTTTTATTGTTTTAGGGGCCTTTGTTTTGGCGATAATTTATGTAAGTATTGGCAGGTTTATTGTTCGGAAAATTCAACAGCATTTTGTTAAGCGCGGGTATGGGATAAATCGGTTGGTTGTTATTGGACAGGGTAAGAATGCTTTGGCTATTATTTCGGAAATTGAGAAACAGCCAGCGCTTGGTTATCGGGTGGTTAGAGTTTACGAGGAATTAAATGAGTCGGTTAGGGATAAAATCAGGAATACAGGAGGCGAGATTGATGAGTTGATTTTGGTTGATTCGGAGGTGTCACACGTGGAATCTATGAAACTTTTGGATATTTGTAATGAAAATCATATTATTTATAAATATGCGGCTGATGTTTTTAATGCGCCAATAGCGAATATCGAGATTACGATGATGGATGCAACACCTGTGATAGAGATAAAAAGAACCCCGCTTGATGGCTGGGGCCGAGTGGTAAAAAGAATTTTTGATATTTTTGGGTCGTTGGTTTTGATTGTGCTCTCTTCGCCGGTTATGATTATAACGGCGATTGCTATAAAGCTTGATTCCAGGGGGCCGGTGTTTTATTTAAACGAGCGGATAGGCGAGAAGGGCAGGAAGTTTGAAGCTATTAAGTTTAGGTCTATGAAGGTTGAGGATTGTGTTGGTTTTAGGTATAGTGATGAAGAAAAGGCCTTGGCTTTGGAAAAGGAATTAATTAAGGAAAAAAATACTCGTACGGGTCCGCTTTATAAAATAAAAGAAGACCCAAGGGTAACGCGAGTGGGTCGTTTTATCCGCAAGACCTCGATAGACGAGTTGCCGCAATTTTTTAATGTTTTAAAAGGGAATATGAGTTTGGTTGGACCAAGGCCTCATCAGCCGCGAGAAGTGGATTTGTATCAAAGACATCATAAAAATCTTCTTGGCATTAAGCCGGGAGTCAGCGGTTTGGCAGCGATTTCTGGGCGAAGTGATTTGGATTTTGAAGATGAGGCGAGATTGGATATTTATTATGTTGAGAATTGGTCGATTAAAATAGATTTGCAAATTTTATTAAAAACACCGATGGCGGTTTTGAAAAAGAGGAAGGCGGAGTGAACGTTCAAATGAACGTTCATTGGCGTGTTCAAGTTCTACCCGGCTTTAGCCGAGGGTCGCCTGCTTAAGTTCTACCCGGCTTTAGCCGAGGGTCGCCTGCTTAAGTTCTACCCGGCTTTAGCCGAGGGTCGGGTGGCTTTAGCCACATGTAGGCGACTAAAGTCGCCGAACCCTCCACTAAAGTGGGGTAGAAGGTTGTTTAATTTTCCACCCTCACGGGTGGTCAGCCGTGAGGCTGATAATTTTTGAAATTATGGAAGGAGAAATAAAGAAGGAGGAAATAAAAGAGGAAATCGAGGAAGATGAGGTTTTGTTAAAAGATGACAAGGGAAAGCAAAAAGGAAAAAAGAAACCTTATAGAGAAATAATTGTTGCTATTGTTGCTATCTTAGCTTTAGTCGTTTCAATAAAAAGTTGTAAGGTATCGGAAAGGGCATTAGATAGGGCTGATGACAGTAACGAGATTTCAAAAAGAATGTTAGAGGTCAGTCAGAGGCCTTATTTGGATTTAACTTTTAAAAAGTTTGAAGAAAATGATTCTTATTTTTTGATAGATGAAAGGAATCAAGTAATTAAAATGAAAGCTGAATTAATAAATATCGGTAATACTCCTGCGAAGAAAATTTGTGTTGGTAATGTCTATTACAACAAAGGGAATCCTGACGACCCTGAAAACGATAGGGTTATGACAGTCAAGAGGCATGGTGAGATTACTGATTTATTGCCAAATAAGTCTATAGTTATTAACGACATAGAGCTTCCTCCATGTTGCGGTAAAAGTTTTCAAGACTTTGCTGAAGAAGTCAAAGAACCGGGTAAATTAGAATTTGTTGTTTTTTATAATTCTGATTTAAACTCTCTTAGTCGGCCCTATAACACCGTGATAAGTCCAGATTTAGATGATGGTGAATTTTTTTATAAGCTGACGATAGACAAAGGGATAGAAATAGAGGAGAACAGTGTTTGTGGCGTATTAGATAAATAATAAATCGATGAAAATTGCATTAGTCCATGACCACTTAAATCAATTAGGAGGGGCAGAGAAGGTGCTTTTTGCTTTGAATGATATTTATAAAGAAGCGCCGGTTTTTACTTTGATTCATGATAAGGAGAGGAGTAATGGGATTTTTGAGAGGTTGCCTATCCAAACATCTTTTATCCAAAAAATGCCTTTTGGGGCTACGCATCTACGATGGTATTTAAGTTTGATGCCGACTGCTTTTGAGTCGTTTGATTTGGGGGGGTTTGATGTGGTTTTGTCTTCGACATCAGCTTTTTCTAAGGGAGTAATTGTGGGGCCAAATACTTTGCATATTTGCTATTGCCATACGCCAACAAGATATCTTTGGCAGGATACGCACGAGTATGTTAGGGACTTAAAACAGAATTTTTTGATTAAGAAATTTTTGCCTTTGCTTTTAACTCGGCTTAGGCAATGGGATTTTGAGGCGGGGCAAAGGCCGGATGTTATGATAGCTAATTCTAGGAATGTTCAAAACAGAATAAAAAAATACTATCAAAGAGACAGCACGGTAATTTATCCGCCGGTTGAGATAGAGAATTTTGGGATTGCCGACGATCTTTCGGATTATTATTTAGCTGGGGGACGATTAGTTTCTTATAAAAGATTTGATTTGGTGGTAAAAGCATTTACTAAGACAGGAATAAAGCTAAAGATTTTTGGAACAGGGCCGGAAGAGGACAAATTAAGAAAGACGGCAGGGGAGAATGTTGAGTTTTTAGGGCATGTTTCGCAAGAAAAGAAAGCAGAATTATATAGCAAGTGCTTGGCTTTTATCCATCCGCAGGAAGAGGATTTTGGCATAACGCCGGTAGAGGCAATGGCTTCTGGCCGGCCTGTTATTGCTTATAACCGGGGCGGAGCTTTGGAAACTGTGGTAGAGGGAGTGAGCGGGACTTTTTTTGATGAGCAGATTTGGGAGGCATTGGCGGATTTGATTATTAGATTTGATCCTTATATATATAATCCTTTGGAGATTAGAAAAAGGGCAGAAAGGTTTGGAGTGGAGCGGTTTAAGCAAGAGATGCAGGAGTTTGTGGCTTTGAGGTGGAATGAGTTTGCGAGATGCGAATTGTAAGCCTTAAGCCTTAGGCCGTAAGCTATAAGCCGTAAGCGTTTTTTAGATTTTTTGTAATATATAGTTAAAATTGGGAAGGAGGTGATATAATGGAAAAGTTTCGTTCTCTTAAGGTGTGGCAAAAATCGCATTACTTAGTTTTGGAAGTTTATAAAGTTACCAGAGACTATCCGGATTTTGAGAAATTTGGTTTGGTGTCTCAGATGAGAAGATCTTCTGTTTCTGTTGTGGCTAATATTGTTGAAGGTTCGAAGAAAGTTAGTATAAAGGATAGAAAACATTTTCATGTGATAGCCGATGCTTCATTAGAGGAGTTAAAATATTATTTTATTTTAAGTTATAATTTAAAGTATATTGATTCTGAGGTTGGGAAGAAACTTATGGAATGTGCAAGGGAGGTAGGTCGAATGCTTTCAGGATTAACTAAGTCTTTAAGTAAATAATTTGTCGTAAGGTATGCTTACAGCTTACGGCTTATAGCTTATGGCTCGCATTGGTATAGATATTCGTTCTCTTCTTGAGGGGTATCGGACAGGGATAGGAGAGTATACGTATAATTTAATTAATGAGTTTTTGAAAAAGGATACTGAGAGTGAGTATCATCTTTTTTATAATCAAAGGCATTCTATAAAAAAAGACCCGCCTAAGTTTGAGAGTCCTAATGTTAAAGTTTTTGATTATAAATATCCCAACAGGTGGTTTAATTTGTCGCTTAGATATTTTGGATGGCCGAGGTTGGAGAAGTTGGATGGTGAGCCTGATGTTATGTGGTATCCAAATTTTGGATTTATAAATTTTAATATTAAGGTACCGTATGTTTTAACTGTTCACGATTTGTCGTTTGAGAGGTATCCGGAGTTTTTTACCCGTCCTCATCGGTTATGGCATAAGCTTATAAATTGTCGGCGTATGGCTAGAGGCGCAACAAAGGTTATAGCTGTTTCTGAAAATACTAAGCGGGATTTGATTGAGTTGTATGGGGTGGATGAGGGAAAGATTGAGGTTGTATATGAAGGAATTGATGCGAAACTACGAAAAGAATGCGAAACTACCCGCCTCGCCAAGACGAGCTTGGCTCGTCGAGGCTGGGCGAAAATGCGAAAGGTTCAGGAAAAGTATAATTTGCCGGAGAAGTTTGTTTTGTTTTTAGGAACGATTGAGCCGAGGAAGAATATTGAGGCAGTCATTAGGGCTTTCGATAAGGCGAGTTACGAGTTCCCGAGTTACGAGTTACTATTAGCCGGTGGTAAGGGTTGGAATAATAAGGGGATTTATGAGATTCATAATAAATTGAAAAATAAAGACAAGATTCGGTTTTTAGGTTATGTAGAGCACGAGGAAAAGCCGGCTTTGTATAAATTGGCATCTTTGTTTGTTTTTCCGTCTATTTATGAAGGATTTGGTTTGCCGCCTTTGGAAGCAATGGCTTGCGGGACGCCGGTGATAACGAGTAATGCTTCGTCTTTACCCGAAGTGGTAGGGGATGCTGGTTTAATGGTTAATCCTTATAATATAAACGAATTGGTGGAGGCGATGAAGGTGATGTTGTCTGACGCGGAGTTGAGACAGAGGTTTATAGAAAAGGGACTTGCGAGAGCGCAGAAATTTACATGGGAGAGGTGTGCGGAGAAGACGTTGGAATTAATACAGCAGATTAAAGCAGATTTTTAACGGATTTTTATGAAGATAGTAATAGATGCCCGGCTTTATGGGGCAAGCAAAAATAGAGGTTTAGGCCGGTATGTGGAGCAACTGGTGAAGAACCTAGAAAAAGTGGACCATGAGAATGACTACACTGTTTTGTTGCGGCAGGAAAATTTTGATGATTATGAGCCGCAGAATTCGAGGTTTAAGAAAGTTTTGGCTGATTATCCTTGGTATTCATTTGCCGAACAGATTTTACTGCCTTGGAAATTATGGCGGATGGATTGTGATTTAGTGCATTTTCCGCATTTTAATGTGCCAATTTTTTGCCCTCGTAAATTTGTGGTTACGATTCATGATTTAATAATGTATAAATTTCCAAACGATAAGGCGACGACTAGGAATAAGTTTTTTTATAGAACAAAATATTGGTTGCATAAATTTGTGATTAAGTCGGCGATTAGAAAGGCAAAGAAGATTATTGTTGATTGCGAGTTTACGAAACGGGATGTTATTCGAGAATTTGGAGTTGGCGAGGACAGGGTTAGAGTTATTTATTTGGGATTTGAGGTGGGTGACAAAGGCATGAGGGATGCGAATTACACGAATGTTTTAGAGAAGTATGGAATTAAGGGACAATATTTGTTGTATGTTGGGAGTGCGTATCCGCATAAGAATTTGGAAACGCTTATTAATGCTTTTGATAGGGTTAAAAAAGAGCATGGGGATTTACAATTGGTTTTGGTTGGTCGGCGGGATTATTTTTATGAGAAACTAAAAACTAGAGATGTGGTATTTACCGGTGACGTGTCGAATGGGGATTTAGCGGCGTTATATCGAAATGCATTGATTTACGTGTTTCCGTCTTTATACGAGGGATTTGGGTTGCCAGGGCTGGAGGCGATGAGTTATGGGGTGCCGGTGATTGCGGCTAGGGCATCATGCTTGCCGGAGATTTACGGGGAGGCGGCTTTGTATTTTGAGCCAAAGAGTGGAAGTGATTTAGCAGGAAAGATCGGGCAAATTTTAGAGAGCAGTGATTTACGAGAGAATTTGGCGGCGCGAGGTTACGATCAGATAAAAAAATATAGTTGGGAGAGTTGTGCTGTGCAAACGAAGGAAACTTATGCACATTTACGTAAGGATGAGGGTGGGGTATAATTAAAATAAGAATTCATAAAATCATAAAATCACAGAATCAAATTGATTTATTGTTTTCTCCCGCCCGGCTTCGTTACGCGAAGCGTTGCGGGCAAGTGTTTTATTGATTTTTTGAAGTTTTCCATGCCTAAAAAAACGATAGCGAAAAAAAAGAAGACCCAGGCAAAGAAAAGGCCTTCTAAAACAAAAAAAACATTAAGGCTAAAAAAGAAGAAGACAGCTTTAAGTTCGCGAGAAAAGGTTTCGGTTTCTTTCGGGCCTTCGAATGTTTTGGACAAAAAAGAAGAAAAGGAGCAGGAGTTTTTGGAAACCCGTGAAGAGCAGGCAGAGGTGCCGCAGTTTAGGGAATTAGTTTGGACTGATTTTTATAATCAAGAAAAACAGGTAGAGAGTACGAATCTTTTCCAATCGGACAGCAGTTTGAATTTTATTTCCAGAAAAAATAAATCTTTTTCTTTTATAAATCTTTTGGCGAGTTTGCCTAAAGATTTTTTTGTTTTTTATGGGAAAAAAATAAAGATAGTATTAGGAATAACCCAGTGGACATTAGAAGAGATAGGGAAGCTTCCTTTTAGATTAATTTTGTGGATTTTAAGTTTTTTGGAGCTTTTTTTAGCACGGCCGATTTGGCATTTTCTTTTGATGATAGCAAAGAAGTTTTGGTTAAGCTTAAGGCATGTTCATGCTTATCTTTTTTGGATGATAAAAAACGGCATATTAACGATTTTTGGCTTGCCGGGGAAAACGGCCAAGTTCTTAAAACCAGCGCCAACAAATTATTGGAGCCGGGGATTAGTGTCTTTTGTTTTGGCTTGTTTGATAATTGTTTTGCCGTTTGGGACATATACTTATATAACCAAATTAAAAGATACGCAGGGCCTGGTTTTAGGGGCGGCAACACAGGCGTATGAGCAGTTGCAAGCGGCGCAGGCGGCGACGAGCGAGCTTGATTTTGAAACAGCGGGTGAGGAATTTAGAAAGGCGGACGAAAGTTTTGGCATGGCCAAGGAGAGATTGGCGAATATTGATTTTTTGATTTCCGGGATAATTAATAATTTATCAAAAGGAAAGGCGGCAGGGAAGCTGCTTGAGACCGGAGAATTAATTTCCGAAGCAGGGGTAGAAATGAGTGAGGGGCTGGCGATTTTGAGCGAACATAATACGGATGATTTAGATGATGCCGTGTCTGGCGGCAGGCAGGTTGATAATACAGATATGCCGATGCATGATATTGATTTGGGAGTGAGCGATAAGATTAAAATACTCGAAGACAAATTTTCTCGGGCTTACCCTAAAATAGTTTTGGCCAGGAAGAATATAGAAGAGATAGATCCAAAGATTTTGCCCGAGGCCAATCAAGATAATTTTTTTGAGATGAAGGCAAAGATTTTGGGGGTTGAGGCGGTAGCAAAAAAACTTTATTCTTTTTCAAAAATAATTTCGGAACTTTTTGCAATCGACACATCAAAAAGATATTTAGTGGTTTTCCAAAACGAGGACGAGCTTCGGCCGGCTGGAGGATTTATGGGAAGCTTTGCTTTATTAGATGTTTTGGATGGGAAAATCAGCCAGATAGAGATACCGGGCGGCGGGCCGTATGATTTTCAAGAATCTTTGGTAAAAAGAGTGGCGCCGCCAAAACCATTACAGCTAGTGAATAATCAATGGGAGATGCAGGATGCCAATTGGTTTGGCGATTTTGAAACTACTGCAAAGAAGATAATGTGGTTTTACGAAAATTCCGGAGGCCCGACGGTCGACGGGGTTATAACAATTACTTCGGGCCTGATTCCGCCTCTTTTGGAGATTACTGGTCCTATAGAAATGTTGGAATACGACAAAGTGATAACTGCAGATAATTTTCAAATAGAAACCCAGCTGGCTGTGGAATTGGAGTATGATAGGGAAGAGAATCGGCCAAAGCAGTTTATAGCAGATTTAACGCCTAGGTTGTTGGAAAAACTTATCAATCTAAAAAGCGACAAGCTTATAGACCTTTTAGGGGTTATTGATTTAGGTTTGACCCGCAAAAAAATAATGTTTTATTTTGGGAATGACCAGGTGCAGGCAGAGGCGGTAGAAAATAATTGGGCCGGTAAAATTAAGCAAGTAGGGGAGGAGGATGATTTTCTTTTGGTTTTGAACGCGAATATCGGAGGGGGTAAAACAGATAACGTGATAACCCAGAAGATAGTCCACGAGACAGAGGTTTTGGAGAATGGCGAGGTAGTGGATACAGTAACAATTATTCGAACTCATGGCGGGGGGGCAGGATACTTTTTTGCCAACCGAAAGAATATTAATTATGCAAGGGTTTATGTGCCTCAAGGGAGTACTTTAATCGAGGCAAAAGGTTTTTATAATATGCCGGAAAGTTCTTTTAGGGAATTGGCTCCTGCTTTGGGCAAGGACAGCGAGTTAGAGAAAATCGAGGGACAGGTTTTGGTTGATGAGGTAACAGGGACAAGAATTACGACGGAGTTTGGGAAGACGGTTTTTGGCAACTGGATGATTTTGAATCCAGGTGAGACAACAGTATCCAAGTTTAGATATCGTTTGCCTTATAAATTAAATTTAAGAATAGATGATGGGGAGAGATCTTTGATATATGCATTATTAATCCAGAAGCAGGCAGGAACAAAGGATGATGAAATAGAAAAAATAATAATTTTGCCTAAAAATTTTAATTCGGTTTGGAAATATCCAGAAGAAGATTATATAGGGGAATATGAGGGAATGGTTAAGTTTAAGTCCAATCTGGTGACAGATAGGTATTATGGGGTTGTTTTTAGGTGACGAGGCATTAGTGATTAGTAGATTATAAAAAAGCTTGTTTGGGGTTGTATTTAGAACCTTGACAGGTTTTTTTATTTATGCTATTATTATGTATTAGTAATCAGCCAATAAATTGGAGGATTAGCAAGGGATATCCTCCTTTCTCTTGTTCTCCGCTTTTGCGGAGGTCCTGCTTTTGTAGGATTTCTAGTCCTCCGTTTTATTGGCTCTTAATGCGAAACTACGAAAATAATGCGAAACTACGAAAATGCGAAAGGTTGGTTAATGCGAATTTGTGAAAGGTTGTTGTTGACTTTTTGAGAGGATAAAAAGATCCCGTTTTGAGGCGGGGTTTTTGTTTATATTAAATCTTTTTTTGTTAAACCAGATTGTTTGAGAATTGAGATGATTGTGCCTTTTGGTAAATCTTTAGTGTGAAAAGGGATAACAACTCTTTTTAAGGAAACGGGGTGTCTTAAGATGATGTGGCTGCCAGTGGTATGGTCGGTTAGAAATCCTTTTCTTTGAAGAATTAGTAGCAACTTTTTAGGAGTGAGCACAGGGAGTTTAGGCATGTTTTTGTTTTATTTTTGGCACTAATTGAATCGAGCTAATGAAACTTGTCTCATCAGATGGAATTGCTTCATCATGTTTTTTTAAGCTTTCAATATAGCCCAAAATCGCATCTTTGGCCATTTCTTTTGCTTCGGCTAAATTTTTACCATAAGTAATGCAACCGGGCAGAGAGGGTACAATAACTGTAAACCCACCTTCGGGTTCTGGTTTGAAAATTAGATTGTAATTTAAGGTGTTCATATTTTTATGATATAGCATAAAAATGACTAAGTCAAGTTTATTAACTTTTGATTGGGGTGAGAGCGGGTTTTTGTGGGTTATTTTTTTGTTTGACTTTTGGGTTTTAGCATGTTTAGATTAAGGCGGAGGCATGATCTTTGTAAAAGCCGAGAAGAGAACTCACATAGAGGTTTTACACTGGGAGGAAGAAACATGATTACCTTAAGTAATGGTCATCAGATGGATTTTTTAGTATCCAGCGGTGCTTTGGCTTATTCTGGTTATGGTTGGCCTTGGGATTGGCCGTTGGTGTGGTCTGGGGTTATTAAGCCAGAGGAGTTTACCATTGATACTAAGTCCTTTACCAGATATTATCGTGAGGGCAATTATCGGTGGTATCGGCCTTGGTCTGTGCTTAGGCCGCTAGCTGGTGGTTGCTGGGTGAATTCGTTTGGGCTTAGTAACCCAGGGTTGGCATGGGGACTTAGAAAGTTTAACCCTTATCCTTGGGAAGACCTGAACATCATTCTCTCCATCTTCCCAACCAGCCCCGAGGAGTGTTCGGAGATGTGTCAGATGGCCGAGGGGGCTAAGATTGTCGGTATTGAGGTCGATGTTTCTTGCCCCAATGTTGACTCTACGCGCGGGGTGGTCTCAATTTGTAGAGCAGCCAAAGAGTCCACAAGCATTCCTTTGATTGCCAAGTTTGGTTATCAACATCCTACTTGGTTGATTCGGGAGGTGGCTCCGTATTTTCAGGCACTGCATCTTATCAATGCTGTGCTCTGGGCAACAGTGTTTCCGCACAAGAAGTCGCCGCTTGCCAGATATGGCGGCGGCGGGGTTTCTGGTCCAATTATCCAGCCTTTTTGCGAGGATAAGCTGAAAGAACTCGCAGGGGTGGGTGTGCCTATCATCGCAGGAGGTGGGATTGACTCGATTGAGGTGGTGAAAAGGTATGCAGAACTGGGAGCTTCGGCTTTTAGTTTCGGTACCTTGTTTCTTAACCGTCCCTGGGAGCCGAATAGGATTGCCAGGAAGTGGCGGCAGAATTCTCTGTCACTATAACGACATGGAGGTGAGGTATGGCTGATACGATTACTTTGCGTCGGTTCTTTGACGCACATGTTCATTTTCGGCAGGAGTGGCTTCTGGCTTTGATGTTGTCATTCATATCGCGGTATGCCAGGTACGGAGTGGCAATGCCGAATACTCGTCCTGCTATTTTGACCGCACAGAACGTTGTGCGGTATCGCGAACTGATTCAGCAGGTGTTTGTGACCCAGCCGATTCAACCTGCTTTTGAACCGTTAATGACCATCGAGATCAGGGATAACACAACGCCCGAGATGGTTGTGGCGGCTTTCGAAGCTGGTGCAGTCGCGGGTAAGGTTTACCCGCTTGGCACCACTACGAATTCGGATGAGGGTCTGCGTGACTTCTTTTCTCCGAGTATCGGGGAAACATTCCGAGCTATGGAGGAAATCGGGATGCTCCTTCTTATCCATGGCGAGTTGGATGGGGAGCGAGTTTTGGTAACAGAGCGGGAGCATGTATTCTTGCCGACGTTGCCACTACTTCATCAGTCCTTTCCGGGTTTAAAGATTGTGCTTGAGCATGTTTCTACTAAGGAAGGGATAGAGATGGTGGAGCAGCTCGGCGAGAATGTGGCCGCAACCTTAACCCCGCATCACTTGTGCACAACGCTTAACGATGCCATCGGGTATGGTGTCCGGCCGCACAATGTCTGGATGCCGATATCTAAGGGCTTCGATGATCTTGACGCTCTCTTGGCAGCGGCAACCAGCGGTAAGGGATATTGTTTTCTTGGCTCGGACATCGCAGCGCATCGGATAGGGGATAAGGAATGTGCTGTTGGTAAAACCGGCGGCTTTACAGGGTCTTTGGTTCCTTCGCTCCTGATGAAGATTTTCAAGGAGCAAGGGTGTCTTGATAAGATTGATGGCTTTGCCTCGGGTTTTGGTCCGAGGTTCTATGGCTTAGATCCTATTGTGGAGACAATGGAGATGGTCAGGGAACTCTGTGTAGTGGAGGAGCAGTATGGCGAAGGGGACAATGTTGTCGTACCATTCATGGCAGGGCAGGAGTTTGAGTGGCAGTTGGCTGCGTAGCTGCGCGGTAAGTTCGTGAGTTTGGGGGTACTCACACGATCGAAAGGTGGTTTATCTGAACAGCGATGTTCGGGAAGCCACCTTTTAATATTGAGGTGATAAAAAAATAGATGCCACTATAGTGGCATCTACAATGCCATCATGATGGCATCTATTTATTTTCTTTGGTATCTTCTTGGGCTAATCGTTCATCAGGTGAATAAAGGCGGTTTTTTATGCGCCAACGGCTGGCGAACTGGCCGATTCCTTTTTTATGAAACTGGCCAGACCGGCGGGCTGATTTTTGGGACCAGGAAATTAAATCCTCAAAATTTATTTTGTAGCGTTCGCGGACTACAATATAACGAAGTTCTTTGCTGGTTATTGCTTTTCTAATAGTGGCAGTGGAAACCCCAAATAGTTTGGCTGCTTCGGATACTGATACTCTGATTGGTTTAATTTCTGGAGTCATTGGTGTATTTAACATTAAAATAGATTAAGTTGTACAATATTGTATAACTTAAGTTGATTTTAACATAAAAGTGTTTAGTCGTCAAAAAGTTATGCACAGAGGTTGACAATTAACAATTAACAATTAACAATTGACAATTGATAATTGACAATTAGTTGATAGAATAACGCAGGTGAGGTATAATATTAAGAGTTTAATACTTTTGTAATATTTTGTAACATTTTTTGATTTTTCACGTCTAATATAATGAAATTGAAATTTTTAGAGAAACGTTTAATACGCAAAATTCAGAATGGGGATGCAGAAGCATTTGCCCAGGTTTATGACGCGTATATTGATAAGATCTATAAGTTTATCTATTATAAGGTAAGAACGCAAGAACAGGCCGAGGATTTGACAAGCCAAGTTTTTACAAAACTTCTGGAATATATTCTTTCTGGCAAGGAGATAGAAAACCTTCAGGCATTAATTTATCGAGTAGCTAGAAATCAAGTTGTTGATCATTATCGAAGTTCGAAAGTGGAAGTGCCAATCGAATTTGCAGTGCGGGAAACAGCAGTATCTTTCGAGGCAGAAATAGGCAAAAAAGAAGGATTGATGGAGATTGAAAAAGCACTTAGGAAATTAAAAGGGGAAATTAAAGAAGCAATGCTTCTTAGATATATAGATGATTATTCGATACGGGAAGTAGCAGAGATTTTAGGAAAAAGCGAGGGTTCGGTAAGAGTGATGATTCACCGGGCGAGGAAAGAGATAAAAGGCAAGTTACTAAACAAGGATAAGGGCTAGTTATTTAAAATTTTTCTTATGAAAAAAGAAAAGGGAAGGTGGCTTAACTAATTATTTAAGCATTCTCTTTAACTATTAATGAAGAGGGTCAGATCTTGGGGATTGCCATAGATGGCTTATACTTAATCCCCGACAAACATTTATCATCAAAGATTTGTCCTGCCACCTCCTTTTCTTTGAGCTAATTATTTTCTTAAATATTTAATTATTAATTGTGTCAGTTAAAATAGAGGACAATATAAAAGGATTAAAGAGGGTTGAAGCGAGAATAGAGTTTAAGAAGGATTTAAGGGAAGATTTGATGAGGAGAGTAGAATTACGCAAACCCGAAAAAGCAGGTGGTTTTTGGAGTTTTAATATATTTAATTTTAGAATCTTAAAGCACGCCTATGTGCCAGTGGCATTAGGCGTTTTTATGCTTGTTTCAAGCAGTTTTTTGGCAGTAAAAGCGGCAGGAGACAGCTTGCCCGGTGATTTACTGTATCAAGTTAAAATGGCTTCGGAAAAGGCCCAAGTTGGTTTTGCGTTAAGCCAGACAAGCAAAGTACAAAAAGAAGTTGATTTTGCCGGAAAAAGGCTGGAGGAGCTAAATAAGCTAACAGGAGCAGTTGATAGCCAAGAAGATAATAGTGATCAAGAGGAGGAGAAAAAAGAACTTGAATCAGAAGCGATTGCCGGGGCAGTGCATAGTTTTAATAAGGAAATTAGCAAAGTAAAAAATAGATTAGATAATTTAGATAAAAATCAAGATGATAAAGCAGTGGAAGTGGCCAGAGTATTTGACGGGAAAGCAGGAGAATTTGCCACTGCCTTAAAT
The DNA here is from genome assembly GCA_013203415.1 of Candidatus Falkowiibacteriota bacterium. Taxonomy (GTDB): domain Bacteria; phylum Patescibacteriota; class Patescibacteriia; order UBA2591; family JABMQE01; genus JABMQE01. Next base: position 16,152 of record JABMQE010000106.1, read on the forward strand.
CAGGTAGCAGAAAAAGAGGATTTGCCAGATGAGATAAAAGATAAAATAATAATAGCTATTAATGCTTTAGACGAGGTAGCTAGCCAAGTTTTGGGAGTGATGATAAAAGACCAGGAAGGTATAGAGGGGTTAGAAAGAGAGGAGTTGGTTAAACGTTTGGAAGAGAAGATTTTGGCAACAGAGACGCGGGTGGCTAGTGTTGACGAAATAGTGGCTGGAAAAGGATTGTTGGATGATGAGCAGGGTATTTTATTATCGATTACTAAAAAAGTGGAATTAGCCAGAGTTATATTAAACGAAGCCAGAGAGTGTTTGGCAGATGAGAGGGATTTGGAAATGGTTTTAAGGAAAGTGAATGAAAGTAATGATTTGGCCAGTGAAGTGACAACAGAGCTGGCTAAGGAAGATGATGATGAGGATGTGATTGTGGATGTGGTCGATGGCGACGAAGAACTAGACGACGATAACGGTGATGACGTGGATGATGAGCAAGCTGAGCTCGATAGTGATGGGGATGTGGTTGATGACGGTGATGGCGAAGAAGGAGAAGAAGATCGAGCTGAGCTCGATGATGAGCAAGCTGAGCTCGATAGTGATAACGAAGAATAATAAATTATAGCTTTGTAATATACTATTGTTGATAACTTTATTTGACGCATAATACAGAAATGGGTTATAATCAGAGTGAGAGTTAGGGAATTGACAACTAACTTGTTTTATATTATTAATCATTGACTTGATTTACAAGTTTTGATAGTATATCTTATTACTATAAAACTAACTAATTAATTAAAAATATAGGCATTCTCTATAAAAAAGGTCGAGCTTTAGGGTAAAAACTTAGAGCTTTAGAATGTCGAAACTAATCCGCTAGTTATAGCTATTTAATAACTATAATTTAGCGGGATTCATCGAGCTTTTCTTGATAATTCGGGTTTGGTTCGATTCATCTTAATTAGAAAAGTTTAGTTTGCTTTTAGTTAAACTATGGAAACCTTAGATGCCAATTAAGGCAGGGGCAACTATAGCAAGTACTTTAAGCGGTTTAACTTTTCGTAAGGATATAATAAAATCATGTTTAAAAAGATTTTATTTGCGAGTGTGGCTTTAACTCTTTCTTTGACAGCTTTGGCAGGCGTAGTGCAGACAGATGCTGCTACTTTAGCAGAGGGCGGACTTTATAAGACCGCTACTGATTCTGCTATCTACTTGATTCAGGGTTCGGAAAAGAGAGTTTTCCCACACGCAGCTGTATATAAATCTTGGGGTTACCCAGATGATTATAGTACAGTTGAAACCGTTAGTACTGCTGAATTAGCAGAATTTACTGACGGAACAGCGGTTCCTTTTCGTGACGGTTCTATGTTTAGAGGAAGCGCTGCAAGCATTCATGACAAAGATCAAACAGCGGTTTTCTTTGTTTCTGACAACAAAGTTAGAGACATAAAATCCTCTGAGATTTATCACGCTTTATTCGACGACCCAAATTGGGAATATGTAACTTGGGTACCAGATGATCTTCTTACCAAGTTCGAATACGAACTAGGCACCCAGATTGATTCTAGTGCTACTTATCCAAACGGCTCTTTGATCAGCAATGGCGGCAAAACATATTTGGTTGCAGACGGTGAACTTAGAGAGTTTGAGACCGGTGCTCTGGCAGCAAACAGATATGATGTTAGCGCTGCTATTACTCCGGTTTATCCAGTAGCTTCTATTGATGATTATGTTGCCGGTGATGCAGTTGGCGGAGAAGAAACAGTTTTGGTAACTCCTGGCGTGGGACCAGACGCTCCTGATCCTGATCTTCCTGGTACTGGTTTAACTATTGCTTTGGCTAGTGATACGCCAATAAGCGATGTTGTTATCCAGAATGCAGCTAGGGTACCATTTACTAAGATAAAATTGACTGCTTCCAGCGATGGTGATGTTGAAGTTCAGCTAACAATTAAGAGAACTGGTTTGGGACAGGACAGCAACTTGGCTTCCATTGTCTTTATTGATGCTGATACTAATCGCCAAATTGGCAATAGTAAATCCTTGAGTTCTTCCAACCACAGCTGTTTGTCTAATACAATGACAGTTGAAGCTGGTGAAACAAGGAACATTCTTATTGCTGCGAATATGGGTGATGATATTACCAGCGGCCAGGAAGTTTATCCTGGAGAATTGTTATCTCTTGATGTGATAGAAGTAATCACAGATGCAACTGTTAATGGTACTTTACCTATTGAAGGTAATGAAATGACAGCTAATGACTCTATTATCCTTGGCACAGTAACTGTTAATAGAGGTTCAGATGATCCAAACTTAGGCGGTACAGCTACTACCAAGGAGATTGGAACCAAAAATCTTGAGCTTATTTCAGCTAAGATTTTAGCTGGCAGTGTTGAGGCCTTTTTCATCGAAGGAATTGAGTTTGAGAATTATAATGGTACGGCCGAAGACACTGACTTAGAGAATCTAACGCTTTATGTTGACTCCGAGAGTTATGCAACAGGCCTCCTTGATGGCGGAATTATTTACTTTGATTTGACAGACAACCCAGTTGAAATCGCAAAAGGCAAGAAGAAAGAATTCATGCTTAAAGGCGATATTGTTGATGGCTCTGATAGAACCCTTGATTTTGATATCTACGACCAGATTGATATAATTGCTAAGGGCGAGGAGTTTAAGAGATACAGATTGCCAACTTACACAATCGACAGCACTGATTCTACAGCTGAACCATACTTTAATGCCGGTAATACCTACACAATTGGCGTAGGTACTTTATCAGCATCAGCAAGTAATTTTACACCGGTTCAGAACATTGCCGAAGGGACTGATGGAATTGCGCTTGGTTCTTGGACTCTTAATGCTAAGGGCGAGCCGATTGAGATTAGCAAACTTAGAATTGACTTTGACTTTACTACTACATCGGGAGGAAGTGATGCTTATGGCTCTTCTACCAACCTTACTAATGTTGCAATTTTTGATGAGAATGGTGACAGGAAAACCAGTATAACAGATATGACAGCGACCAGTACTTTTAGCACCGGCGGTAACCAAGATGGTTATATTTCTTGGACAGATACTTGGACAGTGCCAGTGGGTGAGCATGTTTATACGGTAAGGGGTGATTTGTCTAGTAACTTCCAGAACGCTGATACTGTGGTTGCGTCTCTTATGTTTGCTAAGGTCAGTTTGCGTACTGTTAAGGGTGCAACCACTAACAGGACAACAACAGTTACTCCAGGAACTAATATTGCGGCAAATAAGCAAACAATCAAAGCCGGCGCTTTAGCTATTAGAACATCAACCGGTGTTCCAGCATCAGGCGCAGATATTGTAGAAGGTTCGGCAACACAAAGCATATTAGCAGAGATTGAATATGATGCTAGTGATTCTGGCGAAGATGTTAAGATTAGGCAGATTAGGATAATTAATGATGCCGTGGGCGGAGCAAGTCCGCAATATGTGGATAACCTGCACTTATACTTCAAGAACGTTGATGGAACAACTGGCGCAGAGATTGTACCTGAATCTATTCCGGATTTTGATAACGCGACAGTTAACGAGAGCGATACAGTTGACTTTAATTTGAGTGGTAATCCGATTATTGTTCCAAAGACAGATCTTGTGACTATTCAAGTAAAAGGTACTATAAACAGCGCCGAGGTAAATGATGGCACTGCAAAACATCTTTTTGCTAGCGCCACATCAACCAGCGCTGCGCTTGCTAAGGGTGTGGATACTGGTGATGACATCACAGAGACCTTTGGCACCACAGCGATGAATCAGGGATTGATAGTGCGGGCTAATGGTACCTTTACTGCTCGTTTCTCGTCTAAGACACCATCTACTAATTTGATTCTTTCGAACACGGATGATTTGACAGTAGCGGTCTTTAACTTGGAAGCGCAGTACGAAGATATTGACTTAAGCCAATTAACTCTTGAGTTTGTTGGTGATAATGCTTCATCTTCGGCTGATGATATACAGACAATTTACTTGTATGACAAGGATGGATTAGTAGCGACTAAAGCTGTTGGTTCTGGTACTACAACAACCTTTTATCAGCTTGACCAGGCGACTAATCCGCTGACAGTAAAAGCTGGCAGGATTGAAGAGCTGACAGTTAAGGTTAAGACAGCTCGAGTTGGCCAGGATGAATCAGGCACAACCGGTAATCAGATTGGATATAAGATTGAGATTGCTTCCAATGTTGCAGGTAGAGGGCATATTAGCGGCACTTCGAGTGCGGCAATAGGCAGTGGTTCGGATGCACCAACTGGTAAGACCATGTATGTTAGACAAGCTATCCCAGAGTTTGTAGAGGCAAATTCAAGTGTTCTAGCTTCTTTGGATGCTCTTGGCCAAGCTGGAACAGATATTGCTGTTTACCAGTTTACCCTTGGTCCAAAAGCTGACGGCGGTTCTATCGGCCTCTATAAGATGGTCTTTAGTATTGTTACTTCTTCAGCTTCGGCAACCAACTTCTATCTATATGATGCAACAGATGGTTTGACAGTAAATGCTTCTAGTGGCAGCATAACGATTGCTGATAATAGATCGGGTTATGCGGATAGCAACTATATTATGTTCTACTTTGATGCTAATGGCGACATCAGCGATGGATCCGCCGCCGATGAGGAGTATCAGCTTTCAGCAACTCATACCTTCCAGGTTAGAACTTCGGCTAAGGAAGATGGTTCTAATTTAGATGCGGTTAAAGATTCTATAGCTATGAAGGCATTGAGTGATGTTACCATACAGTATGGACCATCTACTGCTCAGGAAATAGACACAGACAAAGATAACTCATACTTTGTTTGGACTGATAGAGCAGACAAGGATGGCCATTACAGCTCGTCTGACAGCACTAGTACTGATGAGGATTGGTATAATGGTTATAAAATACCTGGCTTGACTAATCCGTCAACGACTGGTATTACCTTGAGTGATCCATAATGAACTGAATTGAATAGAAATGTAAGATATGTTGCAACCCCCTTCCCGCATTTGCGGGAGGGGGGTTGCTTTTTTTAGAGATTTTTCTTATAATGGGATTATGAGTTTAGAGTATAATTCTCAAAATTTAGAAGGCCATAACAAAGGAGGGGTAAGCAAGGGAAAGATATTTTTAGGTGTTTTTTTGGCATTGGTTTTTATTTTTTTAATTTATTTTTTCTTAAACCAAGGTGTTTTGGTGCCCCAAGATCAAAGAATAGCAGAGATTGAAAAAGAGTTTAAGGTTGATTTTTCTGGTATTGATGTTGATGAGGCGGATAGGGAAGAGGTTCTTGCGAGATATGAAAGGAGTTTGCAAGAGTATAAAGAGTTGGCGGAAAGTGAGCTTGATACGGACCAATTAAAGGGATGGATGGGTTTGGGCGGCCTTAGGAAGATAGCTTATGATTACGAGGGGGCGGAAAAGGCTTTAATTAAAGCCGGAGAGATTTATCCGGGCAGTGGTTTGGCTTTTTGCAATTTAGCTAATCTTTATAATTTTATGCTAAACAAACCAGAGCTGGCTGTAGAGAAATACAAGATATGCATAAAAAATTATTCAATACATACTCAGGCCTATAACGATTTGGCGGATTTGTATATTAAATTGGATAATTATGAAAAAGCCAAGGAGGTAATAGAGCTAGGTTTAAGCAATAATCCTGGCGAGCCAAATATGTTAATTTACGCCGCTTATTTTTATAAGGATAATGGACCCAAGGATAAAGCCATAGAGTATTTTTATAAAGCAAAGGAAGCTTTGCCAGAGAGGGCGGAATATTATCAGAAGGAGATAGACGAACTTAATAATTTATAATTTCAGAATAATTAATAATTAATAAAGAAAGATTATGGAAGAGACAACAAACAATCAAACACCGACCACAGAAGAACCACCACAAGCAGAGAACGAGCAGACACCAACTCCAGAACCAGCGAGCGAAGGAGGGAAGTCGAAGAAAGTATGGATAATCGCAGTGGTAGTTATTGTAGTTTTGATAATTTTAGGAATTGTGATTTTTTAGAGAATTCAAAAATCCCTACAAAGTTGTAATAGATACGATTTGGTAGGGATTTTTGATTTTATTTTGGAATTGTTAGTGGTAGAGTTTTTCGGTTTTTTGGACCATGTTTTGGATTGTAAATTTTTGTTCTAAAGTGTTTTTGGCGTTCTTGGAAAGGTCTTGGGCGATTTCAGGGTTTTCAATAAGATGTTCTATTTTACTGGCAATTGCTTTTGGGTCTTTTGGATTAACAAGAAGACCAGATTTATTGTTCTCTATCATTTCGGGAATAGCAGCGATATTGGTAGCAATAATAGGGGTTTTAGAAGCCATGGCTTCTAAAACAGCCCAGGGCTGGCCTTCTTTAATCGAGGGAAGGACAAAAATATCAAAAGCTTTAAGATATTGCCAAGCATCTTTTATTTTACCGGGGAGGATAACTTGGTTTTCGAGATTTGACTCTTTTATGAGTTTTTCTAAATTTTGACGTTCAATGCCGTCGCCGATAATAACCATTGACCATTGAACATTGAGCTTTGATTTTAGTTTAGAAGCAGCTTGGATGAGGTATTCGAGTCCTTTGTTTTTATAGAAGTTGGCGATGGTGCCAATTATCATTGAACTTTGATCATTGATCATTAGTTTTTGACGGGCTTGTTCGCGGGGGAGGAAGTTGAGTTTTTCTAAATCAAGGCCATTGTAGATGGTTATTATTTTTGAAGCAGGAGCAATGCCAAATTTTATAGCGAGCTGGCGTTGGGCTTCGCAATTGTTGATGATGATATCTTTGTATTTACTAGTCCATTTTTCAGCTTTGATGTACAGCCATTTTTTCCAAAAGGGGATATCTTCGGCAAAAGCCCAGCCGCCGATGCGGTATATGACTTTCATTGACCATTGACCATTGACCATTGATCTTTTTTTTACGGCGAGGGAGCCGAGGACTCCGGTCTTGGTGGAATGGAGTTGCAAGATATCTGGTTTTGTGGTGTTTATAAGGGTTTTTAGCTCTAAATAAGCTTTTATATCTTTAACAGGATTGATGGACCTAGATAGGTGTTTTAAGCGCCAGATATTGAAATTTTGAGCTTTAACGCGGCCTAAAAAATCACCACCAGGTCCAGCTGCTACTGTGATATCATATTTCTCTGGATTAAGGTGAGTAATCAGCTCTAAAATATAGCGTTGGGCCCCGCCAAATTCGCTTTGAGTAATGATGTAAAGTATTTTCTTTTTCATGAGTTTATTAAACACTAACAAGGTAATTTTGTCAATATTGACTTTTTTATACCTTTGTGCTAATTTTTAGTAATGTTTTAAGGGGGCGAAACCTCTTATTTTTATTATTATGATTAAGAACAATTGTACAATTTTAGTCACTGGTGGAGCGGGTTTTATCGGCTATCATGTGGCAAAGAAATTACTCGACTTGGGCAACCGTGTTATTATAGTTGATAATTTTAATAATTATTATAATCCAAAATTAAAAAAGGATAGGGCAAAGCGGCTGGCAATTTATCCGAATTGTAAAATTTACAGAACAGATATCAGGGATATCGAAGAGATGAGGAAGGTGTTTTTGGTAAACAAGATTGATAAGATAATCCATTTGGCGGCGCAAGCCGGAGTAAGATATTCTCTTAAAAATCCTTTGTTTTACGGAACGAATAATGTTCAGGCAACATTAAATTTATTGGATTTGGCAAAACAGTATAGAATTAAAAATTTTGTTTTAGCTTCGAGCTCTTCGGTTTACGGCAAACTCGAAGAGTTTCCGTCGCAAGAGGATTTTAACTTAAAAACGCCAACTTCTTTGTATGCGGCAAGTAAACAGGCCTGCGAGTTGATGGCTCATGTTTATAATCATTTGTATGGACTTAAGATAACGGTTTTAAGATTTTTTAATGCTTACGGGCCTTGGGGCCGGCCGGATTCTGCTTTGTATATTTTTACAGACAAGATTAGCAAGGGCGAGCCGATCGAGGTTTATAACTTTGGCAAGGCGGAAAAGGATTTTACTTATGTTGATGATATTGCAAATGGAGTGGTCTTAGCAGTGGGAAAAGAACATGATTACGAGATAATTAATTTAGGCAACGACAGGCCGATTCATTTGATGCGATATATAGAGCTGATAGAGAATGAATTAGGCAGAAAAGTAGAAAAGAAGATGATGCCGGCGATTCCAGGGGATGTGCAAAAGTCGTGTGCTGATATTACGAAGGCAAGGGAACTTTTAGGATATGAACCGAGGGTAGGTATCGAGGAAGGGATAAAGAGATTTGTAGAGTGGTATAAGAGTTATCACAAAATAAAATATTAAATATAAAAAATGAAAAACACAAACTAAAAATAAAAAATAGTTTTTTATATTTTACCCGCCTGCCAAAGCTATGCTTTGCATTGCGGGCAGGTATGTGTATTTCGTATTTTATCTTTCATTTTTAATTTTTAGCAGATGTCTAATCAAAAAATATGCATTGTCGGCCTTGGTTATGTGGGTTTGCCTTTGGCAGCCTTGTTTTCGACAACTTATGATGTTTGTGGCTTTGATATTAACGAAAAAAGAATAGAGGAATTAAAAAATAACAAAGATTTTACCGGCGAGGTAGAAGATTTAGAAAATTTGAATATCGAATTTACTTGCGATCCGCATAAGATTTCTCATGCGGATTTTGTGATTATAGCAGTACCAACACCGATTGATAAAGCAAAAAATCCGGATTTAGGTCCGTTAGAAAGCGCCAGCAAGATTGTTGGAGCGAACTTGAAGGACGGAGCGGTCGTAGTTTATGAATCAACTGTTTATCCGGGCTGTACCGAGGAGATTTGTGTGCCGATTTTGGAGAGGGAGTCGGGTAAGAAATGCGGGGTTGGTTTTAAGGTTGGGTATTCACCGGAACGAGTAAATCCGGCTGATAAAGAGCATACGATCGATAAGATTATTAAAGTAGTTTCCGGGAGCGATAATGATACTTTGGAGAAACTCGCGGATTTGTATGGTTCGGTGGTAACGGCTGGTGTCCATAAAGCATCAAGCATAAAAGTGGCAGAAGCGGCAAAAATTATAGAAAATGTAAAAAGAGATTTAAATATCGCTTTGGTGAACGAGCTGGCTTTGATTTTTGAAAAGTTAGGGATTAACACCAGAGAGGTTTTGGCAGCGGCTGGGACAAAATGGAATTTTAATTCCGGAGAATATCATCCGGGAATGGTTGGCGGGCATTGCATTGGAATAGACCCGTATTATTTAACTAGCAAGGCCTTGGAAGTTGGATATCATCCGCAGGTAATATTGGCCGGCAGGGCTATTAACGAATATATGGCGCGGCATGTGGCAGAGACGGTTGTAAAAGAATTAGGGGCTTTAGGCAAAGTTCTAAAGGATTCTTGTGTTCTTATTATGGGCTTAACATTTAAGGCGAATGTGCCGGACACAAGAAACAGCCAATCCAAGCGAGTGATAGAGTATTTGCGCGAGTTTGGTTTAGGTGTTTTGGCTTTTGAGCCGCTTCTCCCAAATGATGCCGTAGAAGAGGGATTTGGAGTGAAAAATATTGATTTAGAGAAGGCGGGCAAGGAATTTGATGCAATGATTATTTTTAGTCCGCATGATAAGTTTAAGAAATATGATTTAGGAGTTTTGAAAAACAAGATGAAAGAGAATCCGGTGCTTATGGATATTTATGAATTTTATTCGAAAAAGGAGGCCGAAGACAAAGGTTTTATTTACAGATGTCTATAATGTTTTTTACTTGACTTTTGATAAAGATAGTAGTAACATATAAGTATAATTTAGATTACTTTTTTAAATAAGACTTTTGCCAATTTTAGAAGAATGTGGTGTGGTCTTATTTTTTATTTATATTAATACGAAACTACGAAAAGCATGCGAAACTACGAACATGCGAAAGGTTTTTTCTGCTAGTTTTAGTGTAAAGTATAATAAAACCAAGATCCACGAATGATATCCTAATCTACAAATGCTACGAATTTTGCGAGTGGATATGATAATTATTTATATGACTAATACAAAAAAAACAATTTTAGTTACTGGAGGGGCGGGGTTTGTGGGGTCGCATTTGTGCGAGAGATTGCTTTCTTGTGGAAATGAGGTTATTTGCCTTGATAATTTTTATACTGGTTCAAAAGAGAATATAAAGCATCTTTTAGAAAACAAGAATTTTGAGTTGATTAGGCATAATATTAATTTTCCGATTTCTTTGGAAGTAGACCAGATTTATAACTTGGCTTGTCCAGCGGCTCCGCCTCATTATCAAAACGATCCGATAGAGACCACAAAAACGTGCGTGACTGGAGTAATTAATATGTTGGGGCTGGCTAAGAGGACAGGGGCTAGGATTTTGCAGGCCTCGACTTCGGAAATTTACGGCGATCCAAAAGAGCATCCGCAAAAAGAAAATTATTTTGGGAATGTTAATTCTTTGGGACCAAGGGCTTGTTACGACGAAGGAAAAAGATGCGCCGAGACATTATTTATGGATTACTCGCGGCAGCATGATTTAGATATAAGGATTGTTAGGATTTTTAATACTTTTGGGCCGAGGATGGCTCTTAATGACGGGAGGGTGGTTTCGAATTTTATTATCGCGGCTTTGAAGGGCGAACCAATAACGATTTACGGCGAGGGGAACCAGACAAGGAGTTTTCAGTATGTTGATGATTTAATAGAAGGGATGATAAAGATGATGGAGCAGGATGATTTTATCGGGCCGGTTAATCTTGGCAATCCGAATGAGAAAAGCATTCGGGAGTTGGCTGGAAAAATTATCGGTTTAACTGATTCCCATTCAAAAGTGGTATTTAAGGAATTGCCAAAAGATGATCCAATAAGAAGAAAGCCGGATATTAGTTTGGCTTGGGAAAAATTAGCTTGGGAGCCGAAGATAGGACTCGAGCAGGGACTTGGCAGGACTATTGAGTATTTTCGAAATAAAATCACTAATTTACACTAATCTACCACTAATTTCACTAATCACGAATAGTTTTGGGGTTTTAATAAAATTATGAATGAAATAAAACGACTAAAAATATTAATATTCTCAATTGCATATTTTCCACATGTGGGCGGAGCAGAAGTGGCGATACGGGAAATAACTGACAGGATTAGAGACATGGAGTTCGACATGGTGACTTTAAGGTTGGATAAAAATGACGCCCGCCCAGATTCGCCTGACGGCGAAATTGATGGCGGGCAGGCGAAAAGCGAGAGAATCGGCAATGTTAATGTTTATCGGATTGATTGTCCTAAGGTTTTGTTTCCGTTTTATGCGGCTAAAAAAGGCAAGGAATTGCATGGGGCTAGAGAATACGGGGTTGTTTGGAGTATGATGGCGAATTTGGCTGGTTTGGCCGGGCTTTTGTTACGTAGCATGCTACGTAACAAGCTACGTAACAAACCCCGCCTACGCCAAGGCTTCGGCGGGCAGGCTAAGTTTTTGTTAACTTTGCAGACGGGTAATGATGATAAAAAGGTTTGGAAAAGAACTTGGTGGTGGCGGCCTATTTATAAAATGATATATAGGAAAGCGGACTATATTCAGGCGATTAGTAATTATTTGGGTGAACGAGCTAGAAAGATGAAGGTGAAGTGCCCGATAGATTTGATTCCTAACGGCGTTGATTTAACTAAGTTTTATCCTGCAGACAATCGATTACAAATACGGTCAGAGTTGGGGATACCCAATATAACGTCTGACGATAAAATTGTGATTACCACCTCACGATTAGTAGAGAAGAATGGAGTTGAGTATTTAATACGGGCAATGGTTGATACATACACAAATACGAAACTGTTGATTTTGGGTTCTGGGGAGTTGGAGGGTCAGTTAAAGAGTTTGACAAAAGAGTTGGGATTAGAGAATAGAGTAATTTTTTTAGGTCAAGTTGATTATGACAATATCCCGAAGTATTTACGAGCTTCGGACGTATTTTGTCGCCCTTCACTAAGCGAGGGTTTGGGCAGCTCTTTTTTAGAGGCAATGGCTTGCGGTTTGCCAATAATCGGGACTAGGGTCGGTGGTATCCCCGACATCTTAAGCGACGGAATAAATGGTTTGTATTGCGAGGTGAAAAATCCAGAAAGCATTAACGATAAAATAAAAATGTTATTAAATAATAAACAGTTACACGAGAAATTGAGTTCTGCTGCAGCAAAACATGTTCAGGGAATTTATAACTGGGAATATATTGCTATAGAGATGAGTGAGATATTTAAAAAATTAGTTTAAGCGTTAATTTACCCCCTCTTTAATTCTCCCCCTTGGTAAGGGGGAGATAGCGGTCAAATTCGTTATCCTCCCCTTTATAAGGGGAGGAAAGGAAGGAGGGGTAAAAAAGATGATGGCTTAGGAAATGATACAAACATTATGATTAGTTTAGTTAAAATAAATTATACCCAAGACCATTCACAGCATATTTTACCTTTGGGGATTTTATCGGTTGGAAGCGCGTTAAAGCGGGCAGGTTTTAAGGTTAAGCTTTCTAATATAAACGAGAAGCAGATAAGCGCTTTGGTCCACGAGCTGGCTTTGATGAAACCTTTGTATGTTGGCTTGTCGGTGATGACAGGGATTCAGACAAAGCATGCAGTAGAGTTTTCGAAATTTTTGAAGGAAAAGGCGCCGGAGATAAAAATTGTTTGGGGCGGGATTCACCCTTCTTTACTTAGCGAGCAATGCTTAAGGGAAGATTATGTTGATTATGTGATGATAGGCGAGGGCGAGGTGACTTCGGTTGAGTTTGCGCAAGCTCTTTCTGGCGGTGATGATTTAAGCAAAGTGAAAGGATTAGGTTTTAAGCTGGATGGTGAATTAGTATTTAACGAAGAAAGACCGTTTATTAACGATTTAGATGAGTATCCGATTGATTGGGGTTTGGTTGATTTGGAAAAATATATTTATCCGCTGGCAGGATACAAAAGGGTGATTGCCTATAAATCGAGCCGGGGCTGTCCGTTTGACTGCGGTTTCTGTTATAACCGGATTTTTAATAAAAATACCTGGCGGACTTGGTCGGTGGAACAGGTGGTGCGGGACATTAATTTTTTAAAAAAGGAATACAAGGTAGAGGCGATAAAGTTTTATGATGATAATTTTTTTGTAAATAAGGACAGGGCGTTAGAAATTCTTGAAGGAATAAAAATGCCGGCCCATTTTGAAGTGCGGATTGATGCTGTTACAGAGGAACTGGCCAGAAAGCTAAAAGAGTATCAGGCGTTCGACCTTTTGATTGGAGTTGAAAGCGGAAGCGATAGGATTCTTAAGATGCTAAACAAAAGAATAACAGTCGATGATATTAAAAAAGCAGCTAAGATTTTAGGTAAGTATGATTTGCGGGCGACTTATTCGACAATTGTCGGCGTGCCAACAGAAACAAAGGAAGAGTTCGAGAAAACCATTGATTTGATGTATGAGCTTTATAAAATCCATCCAAAAGCGGTTTTTACTCTTGGAGCATATATGCCGTATCCTGGAAGCAAGCTTTATGATTTTTGCCTAGAACATGGTTTTAGGCCGCCAAAGACAACAGAAGGATGGGGAAATATAGATAGGTTTCGGCCGGATTTTAAGAACCCATGGGCTGATGGGAAAAGGGTTTGGATTATTCGGGAATATTTTAAGCTTCTAAAGTTTAGGTTGGGGCCGGTTAACAGATGGTTTGAGTGGCGGATAAAACATAGATTTTTTGCTTTGCCTTTGGATATATATGTAATTGAGTATTTAAGCGGGTTGGGGATTGAAGGAAAGGGGCCATTAGGGAAATTAATTAGAAAAGTTTATAAAAAAAGTTAATACGAAACTACCCGCCTCGACGAGTCAAGACTCGTCTTGGCGAGGCGGGCGAAAATTATGCGAAACTACAAAAATGCGAAAATTGTTATAGCAGCAGGAATTTTTCCACCAGATATTGGAGGACCGGCAACTTATGTTGTTAAGCTTGGTAATGCTCTTGTTCAGCGTGGGTGTAGGATTAATATCGTTTGTTATACATCGCCACGCGAGAATGGAAAATGGAAAATGGAAAATGGAAAATGGAATTTTTCTGTCTTTCGAGTTTTGCGGAAGGGAAATAAGATAGTTAGATATTTTAAGTATTTTTGGAAGGTTTTGAGAGTAGGGAAGGATTGTGATGTTATTTATGCGCAAGGGCCGACTTCGGCTGGATTACCAGCTTTGTTTGCGGCCAAGCTTTTGCGAAAAAAGTTTGTTGTTAAGATTGTTGGAGATCCGGCTTGGGAGCAGGCGATTGGCAAGGGACTGACAAAGGATATGATTGATGAGTTTCAGGTGAATAAATATAATTTGAAGATTCAGTTATTAAAATGGGTAAGGAGTTTTGTTTGTCGCAAGGCAGACCGGGTGATTACTCCGAGTGAGTATTTGAAAGGGATTGTTAGGGGGTGGGGCGTTGATAAGGACAGAGTTAGGGTGGTTTATAATAGCGTAGAGAATAGGGAATTAGGAATTAGGAAACAGGAATTAGACGAGGATGTTATTTTGTCGGTTGGAAGATTGGTGAAATGGAAGGGGTTTGATGTTTTGATTGAGATAATGCCGGACTTGGTTAGGGTTAATCCAAAATTCAAATTGATAATTGTAGGAGATGGACCAGAGAAAGAGAGTTATAAGTTATTGGTTATACGTTATAAGTTAGAGGACAAGGTCGAATTGGCTGGTAAATTAAGCAGAGAAGAGGTTAGTGATTATTTAGCAAGAGCTAAGATGTTTGTCTTGAACGCTGGTTACGAAGGTTTGTCCCATGTGATTTTGGAAGCAATGCAAATGGGGTGTCCGGTGATTACGACTAGAGTTGGCGGAAATCCAGAGGTAATTAAAGATGGGGAGAATGGGTTGCTGGTGGGTTATAATAATAAGGAGCAGTTAAAGAGTGCGATTTTGAGGTTGTATAATAATGACGAGTTGCGTCTTGGTTTGGCAGAGCAAGCTAAGAAAGATTTAGGAAAGTTTAATTTTGAGACAATGATAAATAGTACGGAAAAAGAATTACGTAATTAATTACGTATTTAAATACGTATTTAAATACGTATTAAAATAAGTATTTATGAAAATAATGATGCTAAGCGGAGATAGGAGTTTGGTCGCTGGAAAACGCGGAGCGTTTTATTATACTTTGGAGGAGTTGAGTAAGTATTGCGAGCGGATTGATGTGCTATGTCCATTGGAACAAGAAAACAAGAAAACAAGAAAACAAGAAAACAAGTTTTTTGATAATGTTTATTTACATCCTGGTGAAGAGAGTAAGATTAGACAGATATTTTATTTAGCGAAAAAGGGAATAGAGCTTTGGGACAAGGAAAAGCATGATATTGTTTTGATTCATGAGTATCCGCCTTTTTATAATTCTTTAGGAGCAAGATTATTGTCTAAAAAGATTAATGCGAAATTTGTAGTGGAAATTCATCATATAATTGGTTATCCAAAGCAAGCGGACTTAAAAGAGAAGTTTCATTTTTTGTTGTCTAAGATTTTTATTCCAAGAGATTGCAGAAGATTTGAGGCAGTTCGGATTGTTAATAAAAAACAAGTGCCAGAGTTTTTAAGAGGTTTGGGAGTAAGCGAGGCAAA